>NZ_JBYCKY010000507.1:0-5629 GCF_057473605.1 Mycobacterium sp. TH-M82
TGTTCCACTGGCTGACGAACACCCGCAGCTCGTCCAGCGTGGACCCGGGCGAGATGTAGCCGCCGTAGGGCTGCGCGAGCCGGTTGTCGAACGGTGCCGGCAGGGCTTCGGCGGGTTCGGGCCACTCGCCCCACTGCACCACCGTGGTCACCGGTGCCGTCCCCAGCGACGTCGGATCGTTCGCCACCCGGACTTCCATGTTCCAGGTGCTGGCGTTGAAATACGACAGCACGGTCTTGCCGTCGATCTGCCGGATACTCATCTCGCCCACCTTGTCGTCCCACAGCGGGGTGGGCGGCTTGTTCCAGCCGCCGCCGGGCCCGGCCGCCCAGCCCTGCCAGGCCGACCGGTTGGTCAACGCCTCCGGCGTGGCCCGGTAGAGCACCACCGGCCCGCTGCGGTCGAAGTTGTTCGCCACGATGTACACCCAGCCGGCCGGCGAATCCGGCGCCGGGATCGGGTCGTAGTAGCCACTGATCTGCGACTGCCGGCCGCCCTGATAGGAGGCGTCGCGCACCGAACCCGGTACGGTCTGCCAAAGACCCTGCGCCGGTTCGGCTTTCACCAATCGCGAGGTCTGCGGCACAAGCATTTTGACGGTGGTCACCATCAGGTAATTGGTCCGGTTGATCTGCACCACGCCGGCCGGCAGCTGGGACGCCCCGGGCGGTGGCTTGTCGGCCAGCAGCGGCTGGCGGATGCCGATGACGCCGGTGTAGCGCACCCCGGCCGGGTCGTCCACCGATTCGCCGTCGACGCGCAGCGCGACCGGTGAGTACCAGCCACCGAACCCGACGCCCTGCCCGGCGAAGCTGTCGCCGCAGACCTGCAGCACCGCGCTGGGGAAGTCGACGAACTCGCACAGGTCGGTGGCGCCGATGCCGTAGTCGCCGGTCGGTGTGCCAGTGCCGGCCACCGGGCCGATCCGGAACACCTGTCCCTCGGCCAACGGAAACAGGACCGGTTGCGGAACCGGTGCCGGCGGGTCAGCAGCGACGCCCGGAATCACTTGTGCGGCAAGAAGACCTGCCGTTGACATGGCAAGCAGGACGCGGCGAGCGGTCAGACTTGCCGGGCGCACCCGCGGATCATAACGCGGCCAGCAGCTCGGCGATCTGGATCGTGTTCAGCGCAGCACCCTTGCGCAGGTTGTCCCCGGAGACGAACAGCGCCAGGCCCCGCCCGTCCGGCACACCCGGATCGCGCCGGATCCGGCCCACCAGCGAGTCGTCCACGCCGGCGGCAGCCAGCGGGGTGGGCACGTCGACCAGTTTCACCCCCGGCGCGCCGTCGAGCAGCTCGGCGGCGCGCTGCGGCGACAGCGGCCGAGCGAACTCGGCGTTGATGGACAGCGAGTGGCCGGTGAACACCGGCACCCGCACGCAGGTTCCGCTGACCGCCAACTCCGGGATGCCGAGGATCTTGCGGCTTTCGTTGCGCAGCTTCTGGTCTTCGTCGGTTTCCCCGCTGTCGTCGTCGACGTAGCCGCCCGCCAGCGCCACCACGTTGAACGCGATCGGCGCGACGTATGTCTTCGGTGCCGGGAAGGTGGCCGCGTCGCCGTCGTACACCAGCTGCTCGGCGTCGTCGCAGACCGCCCGGGTCTGCTCGGCCAGCTCCTGCACCCCGGCCAGCCCGCTGCCGGAGACCGCCTGATAGGTCGAGACCACCAGCCGGACCAGCTGCGCCTCGTCGTGCAGCGGCTTGAGCACCGGCATCGCGGCCATCGTGGTGCAGTTCGGGTTGGCGATGATGCCCTTCTTCAGGGGCAGCGCACCGGTGACGTCGCGGTCGAAGTTCACCTCGGAGACCACCAGCGGCACATCCGTGTCCTTGCGCCACGCCGACGAATTGTCGATCACCGTCACCCCGGCGGCGGCAAACCGCGGCGCCTGCACCTTCGACGTGGCCCCACCGGCGGAGAACAGCGCGATGTCCAGGCCGGCCGGGTCGGCGGTTTCGGTGTCCTCGACCACGATCTGCTGGCCACGGAACGGCAGTTTTCGTCCCGCCGACCGGGCCGAGGCGAAAAACCGCAGGCTGGTCGCCGGGAAGTCGCGTTCGTCGAGCAGCGTGCGCATCACCCGGCCCACCTGGCCGGTGGCGCCTACCACACCAAGGGCAACACCAAGGGCAACCATCAGCGGCCCGTTCCCGCGTACACGGTGGCCTGCTCCTCGCCGCCGAGGCCGAACGCCTCGTGCACCGCCACGACGGCTTTGTCCAGCTCGGAATCGCGGCACAGCACCGAGATCCGGATCTCGCTGGTGGAGATCAGGTCGATGTTGACCCCGACCTGGGCCAGCGCCTCGCAGAACGTGGCGGTGACCCCGGGGTGGCTGCGCATGCCGGCGCCGATCAGCGACACCTTTCCGATGTGGTCGTCACAGCTCACCGCGCTGAAGCCGATCTCGTCCTTGAGCGATTCCAGCTTCTCCACCGCGGTACGCCCGGCCTCGCGCGGGCAGGTGAAGGTGATGTCGGTTTTGCCGCCCTCGATCTTGGAGACGTTCTGCAGCACCATATCGATGTTCACATCGGCGTCGGCGACGCCGCGGAAGACCTTGGCCGCGTAGCCGGGCAGGTCGGGGATGCCGACGACGGTCACCTTGGCTTCGCTGCGGTCGTATGCGACTCCGGTCAGGATGGGGTCTTCCATGGGGATGTCCTTGATCGATCCGGTAACGGTGGTGCCCGACCGGTCCGAGTACGACGACCGGACGTGGATCGGGATGTGGTAGCGACGGGCGTACTCCACGCAGCGCAACATGAGCACCTTGGCGCCGCAGGCGGCCAACTCCAGCATCTCCTCGAAGGTGATGGTGTCCAGCCGTTTCGCGTTGGACACGATACGCGGGTCGGCGCTGAAGATGCCGTCGACATCGGTGTAGATCTCGCAGACGTCGGCGCCCAGCGCGGCGGCCAGCGCCACCGCGGTGGTGTCCGAGCCGCCGCGACCCAGCGTGGTGACGTCCTTGCTGTCCTGGCTGACGCCCTGGAACCCGGCCACCAGCACGATCTGGTCGTCGTCCAGCGCGGCCTGCAGCCGGCCCGGGGTGACGTCGATGATCTTCGCCTTGCCGTGGGCGCCGGTGGTGATCAGCCCGGCCTGCGAACCGGTGAACGACCGCGCCTGGCAGCCCAGCGATTCGACGGCCATCGCCACCAGCGCGTTGGAGATCCGCTCGCCAGCGGTCAGCAGCATGTCCAGCTCACGGGCCGGCGGGGCCGGGCACACCTGCGCCGCGAGTTCCAAAAGATCATCGGTGGTGTCACCCATCGCCGAGCAGACCACGACCACCTCGTTGCCGGCTTTCTTCGTTTCGGCGATGCGCTCCGCCACCCGGCGGATCGCATCGGCGTCGGCCACCGAGGACCCGCCGTACTTCTGCACGACGAGCGCCACTGTCGTCCTTCCCGGGATGGTTTATCAGGATGTTCGCGATGAGGGCCGGCTACCAGGATACGTAGCCGAGCACCTAAGTTTCGACACCGACCAATCGGGCCGCTCTGGCGCACCTGGGTCGGGGGTCAACCTGTTCACCACATACCCGGGCGGGGTACAGTACATGACGTGCAGCGGGTGCTCCTCCTCGGACGCCGCGACGGGGTCTGATCCAGACCGGCCTCCCGTCGCGGGTGTTCGACGAGCCGGTCTGAGGTCCATCCGACAACCCGGAGCAATCAACGTGGCAACCTTTTCTCGACCATCACCCGACTCGTTCACGTCCGCCTGGACGGTCACCAAGCCGTCGGGCCCGCCCAACCCCGGCCAGCCCGGGTGGAACCCGCAACGCGGGTCGTCGATGCCGGTCAACCGGTACCGCAGCTTCGCCGACGAGGTCGAGCCGATCAGCGTGCCCGACCGCCGCTGGCCGGATCGCGTCGTCGACCGCGCACCGCTGTGGTGTGCGGTCGACCTGCGTGACGGCAACCAGGCGCTGATCGACCCGATGAGCCCGGCCCGCAAGCAGCGGATGTTCGACCTGCTGGTGGCGATGGGCTACAAGGAGATCGAAGTCGGCTTCCCGTCGGCCAGCCAGACCGACTTCGACTTCGTCCGCCAGATCATCGAGGGCGGCGCGATCCCCGACGACGTCACCATCCAGGTGCTCACCCAGTGCCGCGACGAACTGATCGAGCGCACCTTCGAAGCCTGTGCGGGCGCGCCGAACGCGATTGTGCACTTCTACAACTCGACGTCGATCCTGCAGCGCCGGGTGGTGTTTCACGCCGATCGGCCCGCGGTGCGCGAGATTGCGGTCGCCGGCGCCCGCAAATGCCTGGCGGAGGCCGCCAAACAGCCCGCCACCCGGTGGCGGTTCGAATACTCGCCGGTGTCCTACACCGGCACCGAGCTGGAGTACGCCAAACAGGTGTGCGACGCCGTCGGCGACGTCATCGAGCCGACGCCGGACCACCCGCTGATCGTCAACCTGCCGGCAACCGTCGAGATGGCCACCCCCAACGTCTACGCCGACTCGATCGAGTGGATGAGCCGCAACCTCAATCGGCGTGCGTCAATCGTCCTTTCGCTGCACCCGCACAACGACCGCGGCACCGCGGTCGCCGCGGCGGAACTGGGCTATCAGGCCGGGGCGGACCGCATCGAGGGCTGCCTGTTCGGCAACGGCGAGCGCACCGGCAACGTCTGCCTGGTGACGTTGGGCCTGAATCTGTTCTCACGCGGCGTGGACCCGCAGATCGACTTCTCCGACATCGACGAGGTCCGCCGCACCGTCGAGTACTGCAATCAGCTGCCGGTGCCCGAACGGCACCCCTACGGCGGCGACCTGGTCTACACCGCGTTCTCCGGCAGCCACCAGGACGCCATCAACAAGGGCCTGGATCAGATGAAGCGCGACGCCGATGCCGCCGATGCCGATGTGGACGACATGCTTTGGCAGGTACCGTATCTGCCGATCGATCCGCGCGACGTCGGCCGCACCTATGAAGCGGTGATCCGGGTCAACTCGCAGTCCGGCAAGGGCGGGGTGGCCTACATCATGAAGACCGACCACGGGCTGGTGCTGCCGCGGCGGCTGCAGATCGAGTTCTCCAAGGTGATCCAGAAGATCGCAGAGGGCCCGGCAGGTGACGGCGGGGAGGGCCGCGAGGTCGGCCCCAAGGAGATGTGGGACGCCTTCGCCGAGGAGTACCTGCACCCGGTGCGGCCACTGGAGCGGATCCGTCAGCGGGTTGTCGCGGCCGAGACCGACGGCGGCACCGACCGGATCGAGGCCGTCGTCAAGCGCGACGGCGTGGCGATGCAGATCACCGGCGCCGGCAACGGCCCGCTGGCCGCATTCGTCGACGCGCTGGGCCACGTCGGCATCCACGTCCACGTGCTGGACTACTCCGAGCACGCCATGTCCACCGGCGAGGCGGCGCAGGCCGCGGCTTACGTCGAGGCAGACATCGGTGGGCACACCGTGTGGGGTGTCGGCATCGCGACGTCGATCACGACTGCATCACTTCGCGCGGTAGTCTCTTCCGTCAACCGGGCGGCGCGGTTAGCCTGACCCGAACGGTAAGCCGACCGAAAGGGAGTTCACGCATGCATTTCGACTGGGACGTGCTGTGGGGGCTGATCTGGTACTCACTGGTGGTGTTCGCGTTCATCGCGTAC
>NZ_JBYCKY010000508.1:0-2393 GCF_057473605.1 Mycobacterium sp. TH-M82
AGCCCGATAAGTCCGACGGCAATGATCACGGCCCGCAGCGCATTCGGCGACAGCCGCCGTCCGTAGTGACCGCCCACAAACCCGCCGGCCAGTGAGCCAGTCGCGATCAATCCCGCCGCGCCCCAGTCGATCCGGTCGAACGCAGTCAGGCAATAGGCGCCCGCCGCGACCAGGTTCACCACCAGCACCAGCAGGTTTTTCGCCGCGTTCATCCGCTGCATCGATTCGGGAAGGAGCACCCCCATCACGCCGATCAACAAGATGCCCTGCGCGGCCGCGAAATAGCCTCCGTAGACACCGACCGCCAAGGTTCCTGTCGTCAGCGCCGCCAGTCGGCCACGGCTGAGATGGTCAACCGAACGGCCCGCCTCCAGCGCACGCCGCTGCGCGACGGCCTGGATCTGCGGGCCGATCACCACCAGGACCATCGCGCCCAGCAGTAGCACCGGCACCACCCGGTTGAAGACCTTCTCCGGCAGATGCAGTAGCAGCCACGCGCCGAACACGGCGCCGATCAGCGATCCCGGGATCTGCCAACGCAACCGGTCCCACTGCCCGCTGAGCTCCCGGCGGTATGCCCAGGTACCCGAGACGCTGCCAGCCACCAGGCCGACAGAGTTGGAGATGGTCGCGGTAACCGGGGCAAATCCCAATGTCACCAAGGTGGGGAAGGTGATCAGGGTGCCCGACCCGACCACTGAATTGACCGCACCCGCTCCCAACCCGGCCAGCACGATCAACGCCACCTGGGAGACGGGCACCGTAGCACCCTAGCCGAGTCAGCGCGACTTACGCCTCTCCCGCACTCGCACATTGATCCGGATCGGGCTGCCCTCGAATCCGAACGTCTCCCGCAGCCGCCGCTCCAGGAACCGGCGATAGCCGGCCTCCAGAAAGCCCGTGGTGAACAACACGAACGTCGGCGGGCGCGCGGTGGCCTGGGTGGCGAACAGCACCCGCGGCGCCCGACCGCCCCGCGCCGGCGGCGGCGTGGCGGAGATCACCTCGTTGAGCCAGGTGTTGAGCCGGCCGGTCGAAATCCGGGTGTCCCACGACGCCAACGCCGCTTCCAGCGCCGGCACCAACTTCGCCACCGCGCGGCCGGTTTTGGCGGAGACGTTCACCCGCTGCGCCCAGCCCACTCGCGCCAGGTCGCGATCGGACTCGCGGTCGAGTAGGTAACGCCGGTCCTCGTCGACCAGGTCCCACTTGTTGAACGCCAACACCAGCGCCCGCCCCGCCTCGATCACCATGGACAGCACCCGCTGGTCCTGCTCGGTCAGCGGCATCGACGCGTCGATCAGCACGATCACCACCTCGGCGGCGTCGATTGCCCCGTGGGTGCGCACCGAGGCGTAGAACTCGTGCCCACTGGCCTGCCCGACCTTGCGGCGCAGCCCGGCGGTGTCGACGAAACGCCAGATTTTGCCGTCTATTTCGATCAGCGAGTCCACCGGGTCGACGGTGGTGCCGGCGATATCGTGGACCACCGAACGCTCGTCGCCGGCCAGTTTATTCAGCAGCGAGCTTTTCCCGACGTTGGGTTTACCGACCAGCGCCACCCGCCTTGGGCCACCGCCACCGCCCGCCGTCTCGGCCACCACCGGCAGCGCGGACACCACCTCATCGAGCAGGTCGGCCACGCCGCGACCGTGCAGCGCACTGATCGCATACGGCTGTCCGAGGCCCAGTGACCACAGCGCTGCCACGTCTGCTTCGCCCTTCTCGCCGTCAACCTTGTTGGTGGCCAAGAACACCGGCTTACCGGAGCGGCGCAGGATGCGGGCGGCGGCTTCGTCGCCGGCAGTGGCGCCGACCGTCGAATCCACCACCAGGATCACCGCGTCGGCGGTACGCATGGCCGCCGACGCCTGCTCTGCCACCAGTTGCTGCAGCCCCTTGGCGTCCGGCTCCCAGCCGCCGGTGTCCTGCACGACGAACCGGCGACCGGTCCACAGCGCGTCGTAAGACACCCGGTCGCGGGTCACCCCGGGCAGATCGTGGACCACCGCCTCGCGCCGGCCCAGGATCCGGTTGACCAGAGTGGACTTGCCGACGTTCGGCCGGCCCACCACCGCCACCACCGGTGGCCGCCCAGAGCCCTCAGCAAAACCCTCGGCGTCTTCGCCCGGTGCCCAGTCGCTTTCGTCGACCCAGGTGCCGTCGGAATCCGGGGGGCTCACCGCACTGCCCCGGTGCGTTGCTCAACCAGCTCCCGTAGATCGGCGACCACCTGGGCCTCGGTCATCTCGCTGGTGTCCACCACTACCGCGTCTTCGGCGGCGCGCAGCGGCGACACCGCCCGCGTCGAGTCCAGATGATCACGACGGCGCACCTGCGCCAGCACCCGGTCGTAATCATCTGCGCCACCCGCGGCAATATTCTGCTCGTTG
>NZ_JBYCKY010000509.1:0-10336 GCF_057473605.1 Mycobacterium sp. TH-M82
AGCTGCTGGGCCAGCGGTATCTGCCGCCGTTTCGGTACTTCGCCGACGCGCCCAACGCTTTTCGGGTGCTGGCGGCCGATTTCGTCTCCACCGAGGACGGCACCGGCATCGTGCACCTGGCCCCCGCCTACGGCGAAGACGACAAGTTCGCCACCGACTCGGCCGGGATCACCCCGGTCACCCCGGTCGATGCCGGTGGCCGCTTCGATGCCACCGTGGGAGACTATGCGGGCCAGCACGTCTTCGACGCGAACGCGGCGATCATCGGTGATCTGAAGAACCGCGCCGGCCCAGTGGCGGCCAACGGGGCGGTGCTGGTGCGCCACGAAACCTATGAACACCCGTACCCGCACTGCTGGCGGTGCGGCAGCCCGCTGATCTACAAAGCGGTGTCGTCATGGTTCGTGCGCGTCACCGAGCTCCGGGACCGGATGGTCGAGCTGGGTGAGCAGATCACCTGGCATCCCGAACACGTCAAGCACGGCCAGTTCGGCAACTGGCTGGCCGGCGCCCGCGACTGGTCGATCTCCCGGAACCGCTACTGGGGCACCCCGATTCCGGTGTGGAAATCCGACAACCCGGACTATCCCCGCATCGATGTCTACGGCAGTCTCGACGAGCTGGAGCGTGATTTCGGGGTGCGCCCGGATGACCTGCATCGCCCCTACATCGACGAGCTGACCCGGCCGAACCCCGACGACCCGACCGGCCGATCGACGATGCGCCGCATTCCCGACGTGCTCGATGTGTGGTTCGACTCCGGTTCGATGCCGTATGCCCAGGTGCACTACCCGTTCGAAAACGGCGACTGGTTCCTGGGCGGGGCGGGGGGAGAGGCCGAAGCGCACTACCCGGGTGACTTTATCGTCGAGTACATCGGCCAGACCCGCGGCTGGTTCTACACGCTGCACGTGCTGGCCACCGCTCTGTTCGACCGGCCGGCATTCAAAACCTGTGTGGCACACGGGATCGTGCTGGGCAGCGACGGCGCGAAGATGAGCAAGTCACGACGGAACTATCCGGACGTGACCGAGGTGTTCGATCGCGACGGCTCCGATGCGATGCGATGGTTCTTGATGGCGTCGCCGATCCTGCGCGGCGGCAACCTGGTCGTCACCGAACCCGGCATCCGCGAGGGTGTCCGCCAGGTGCTGCTGCCGCTGTGGAACGCCTACAGCTTCCTGGCGCTTTATGCCCCGAAAGTCGGGGTGTGGCAGACCCATTTCCTACACGTGCTGGATCGCTATATCCTGGCCAAGCTGGCCGAGCTGCGCGACGGGCTGACCGCCAAGCTCGACGTCTGTGACATCTCCGGGGCGTGCGACGAGCTGAGGCAGTTCACCGAGGCGCTGACCAACTGGTATGTGCGGCGCTCCCGGCAACGGTTCTGGGACGAGGACGTCGATGCGATCAACACCCTGCACACCGTGCTGGAGGTGACCTGCCGGCTGGCCGCGCCGCTGCTGCCGCTGGCCGCCGAGATGATCTGGCGCGGTGTCACCGGTGAGCGGTCGGTGCACCTGACCGACTGGCCCGCCGAGGGCACGTTGCCGGCTGATCCGGCCCTGGTCGCCGCCATGGACCAGGTGCGCGAGGTCTGCTCGGCGGCGTCCTCGCTGCGCAAAAGGCACAAGCTGCGGGTCCGCCTGCCGCTGCCGAAACTCACGGTGGCGATGGAGAATCCGTCGCAGCTGCCCGAGTTCACCGAATTGATCGCCGACGAACTCAACGTCAAAGCCGTCGAGATCACCCGCGACGTCGGCCGCTACGGCCGTTTCGAGCTTGCGGTCAACGCGAAGGTGGCCGGCCCCCGGCTGGGTCCGCAGGTGCAGGCGGCGATCAAGGCGGTCAAAGCGGGGGAGGGCGTCGTCAACGCCGACGGCACCTTGAGCGCCGGGCCGGTGCTGCTGCAGCCCGGGGAGTACACCTCGAGACTGGTTGCGGCCGATCCCGAATTCACCGTGGCCCTGCCCGACGACGCGGGCCTGGTGGTGCTGGACACCGCCGTCACCGAAGAGCTGGAGGCCGAGGGCTGGGCCAAGGACCGCATCCGCGAACTGCAGGAGCTGCGCAAGTCGGTCGGCCTGGACGTCTCCGACCGGATCAGCGTGGTGATGTCGGTGCCCGCCGAGCGCGCAGCGTGGGCACACGCCCACCGCGCGCTCATCGCGCGCGAGATCCTGGCCACCGGCTTCGAATTCGGCGAGCCGGGACCCGACGCTGCCGAGATCGGTGACGGGGTTCGGGTGGTATTCGCTATCGCCGATACGCCGAGGTCGACGTTGCCGCACGAAAGTCCGAGTGGCTGAGCCGGTAACGCTGATCTCGGTACCGATCGGCGTTACCGTTTGACGGCACGCCAGCGCTGACGACCCTTCCTGGTGTCGGTCACCACATCGGTGAACCCGGCGTGTCGTAACCGATCGGGCAGCGTCTCGGGGGAGACGGGATTGTAGGTGTCGCGAAAGTGCGCGACCCGCATGCGCAGCGAGGGTACCCCGTCGCTGCCGGCGAACACCCCCCCCGGCCGCAACACCCGAAACGCCTCCACGAACAACTGGTTCTGGAGCACAGCAGTCGGTATATGGTGCAGCATGGTGAAACACACCACCGAGCTGAACTCGGCTGCCGGCAAGCCGGTGGCGGTTCCATCGCCGTTGACGACGCGCGTTCGCGAGCCGTATTCGTCCTGCAGCCGCTTCGCCATCACCGGGTCGATCTCGACGGCGGTGTAGTGCGGCGCCCGGTCGATGAGCACGCGCAGGTTGGCGCCATAGCCCGGCCCGATCTCGAGCACGTTGTCGCCGAGGACCACCTCGGCCAACGCCCACGGGATCAGCTCGTCCTCCACCGATTTAGCCCAGCGATCGGAGCTGCAACACCGCCGGTGCAACAGATTCATCGCCATCGGGTTCTCCTGTCTGGTCGGTTCATCGCGGATGTCCCAGCAACAACAGGGCGGCATCGGCGGCGTCGAGCACCGCCCCGGCTTCGGCGCCTTGGGCCTCGGCCAGCCCGGCCACCAGCCGGACGTCCTTTCGCAGCAGCGGCCCGGCCTGCGGCGCAAGCTGGTCGAGGGTGCCGCCAGTCTGCGCAATGATTGTGAGCGCGAAGCTGTTGCCGCTGCCGCGGGACAGCACCTCGGCCAACCCGTCTCGGGTGATACCGAGCGCCCGGCCCAATGCCAGCGCGGTCGCCGCCGTCCCGAGGTTGGCGGTGAACACCACATTGTTGACCAACTTAGCCAGCTGGCCGCAGCCCAAGCCGCCGAGATGCACGACGGCGTCGGCATAGGTTTCGAACACCGGCCGGCAACGCTCGACAACCGCGGCCTCGCCGCCGACCATGACCAGCAGCCGGCCCTCGGCGGCCGCCGGCCCGCCGCCACTGACCGGCGCGTCCACCACGAATCCGCCGACAGCAGCTGCTTTTTCGGCCAACATCTCGCAGGTTTTGGGGTGCACGGTGCTGTGCACGGCGATCACGCCGCCCGGCCGCAGCCCGGCCAGCAGCCCCTGGTAGGCGGAGCCGCCGGAGGTCACCTCGTCGACGTCGGCGTCGCCCACCACGCACAGGCACACCACGTCACTGGCGGCAGCGAGTTCGGCGGGTGACTCTGCGATCGTCGCATCGGTGTCGGCGAAGGCCGCCACCGTTGCGGATCTACGGGCCCACAGCGTCATCGGGTAGCCCGCCTCGATGATGCGCCGGGCCATCGGTGCGCCCTGGCCGCCTAACCCGATGAAGCCAATGTCCATCAGTCGGCCGCTGAGGCGTGGAAGCAGACCACGCTGCGTGCCCCGTGTCCGGCGGCCATGTCGGTGAACGCCGCCTCAACGGCGCCGACGCCGATCCGCCGCGTCACCAGCGCCTCCAGGTCGAGCCGACCACGCAGGGCGAGATCGGCCAACGCCGGGATGTCACGCGACGGGTCACTGGCGCCGTACACGCTGCCGCGAATCGTCTTGCCCTGGGCCATCAATGCCATTGCCGGAAACGTCACCGTCTCGGTGAAACCGGCCGCACCCACCACGGTGACGGTGCCACCCCGGCGGGCAGCGTCGTAGGCGGCGCGAATCGTGGCCGGCTTGCCGACCACCTCGATCGCGTGGTCGACCCCGTCGCCACCGGTCAGGTCACGCACCGCGGCGGCCAGGTCGGACCCACCCGCATCGACCGTGTCGGTGGCGCCGTTGGCTGTCGCGGCCGGAAGCTGCCCGGCGACGCGGTCGGCGGCGATGATCCGCGCCGCCCCGGCCAGCCGTGCCCCCTGGATCGCCGCCAAACCCACGCCACCACAACCGATCACCAGCATACTTTCGCCCGGGCGGACCACCGCCGTGCGCAGCACCGCGCCCACCCCGGTGATCACCGCACACCCGAGCAGCGCCGCATGGTCGAGGGGCAGCGCCGGGTCGACCGGTATCGCCGCGGCCGCGGGCACCAGCGTCTGCTCGGCCAGCGTCCCGGTGCCTATCGACGGCCAGACCGGGCCGTCGCTGTCGCCATACGGCCGGCCGAAGGCATGCTCAAATCCGCGCGGACACAGTTGCGTTTCGCCGCGCAGACAGTACGTGCAACGCCGACATGGCACAGTCCAGCTGAGTACCACGTGGTCGCCCGCACTGACGGTGGTGACCCCGTCGCCGACCTCGATGACGGTCCCAGCGCCTTCGTGGCCGAGTGTGCACGGCAGCAGCGCCGGCATAGTGCCGTCACGCACCGACAGGTCGGTGTGGCAGATCCCGCTGGCGGCCAACTGGACCCGGACCTCACCGAGGCCGACCGGGCGGAGCGTGACGTCCTCCACCGCGGCGGGTTGTCCGACCTCGCGCAGCACGACCGCCTTCACGAAGGCGAACCCGAAACCCGAGTCATAGTCATCTACCATGGCGGCACCACCGCGCCAGGTCAAGCAGGCGGGAAACGGGCTGTCAAGGAGGGCCATGACGGGCGACGAGACTGCCACCGCAATGCTCACCATCGGCACCGCACGCCAGCCGGGAGCCGCCGGGACCTATCCCGTGCACAACCCGGCCCGGCCGGCCGAGATCGCCGGCCACGCGCCGGCCGCCGACCGTGCCCAGCTCGACGCTGCGGTGCAGGCGGCCCGTACAGCGGGGGCGGACTGGCGCGCTCTGCGTGTCGCCGAGCGGGTCGCCGCCGTCACCGCTGCGGCAACGGCGGCAGCCGGGCAACTCATTGACGAAGAGGGCGCCCGGCTGTACACCCGCGAGCACGGGAAGGTGCTCGCCGAGGCGACCTTGGAGCTCAACATCGCACCGGTCGCCGCCAAACTGGTTGGATCGATGGCCGAGGCGGCGCTGGCACCCGAACCGATGGACCCGCAGGCGGCCTACCCGCGGCTGCAGCGCGAGCCCTACGGGGTGGCCGCGCTGGTGCTGCCGTTCAATTGGCCGCTGTCGCTGATGGTCACCAAGCTGGCCTCGGCGCTGGCCGCAGGCAACACCGCGGTGGTCAAGGTGCCGCCGACCTGTCCGCTGGCGGCACTGGCCTTCGGTGCGGCATTTGCTGCCGCGCTGCCGCCGGGCGTGGTCAACGTACTGGCCGGCCCGGGTCGCGAACTGGCCCAGGCCCTGGTGGCGCATCCTGGTGTCGACGTCATCTCGCTGACCGGCGGGGTAGCCACCGGACGTGCCGTGATGGCGGCCGCGGCGGCGCGGCTCACCCCGGTTCTGCTGGAGCTCGGTGGCAACGACGCCGCGATCCTGGCACCCGATCTGGCGGTCACCGACGAGCTCATCGAACAGCTGGTGACCGCGACTTACACCACCGGCGGGCAGGTTTGCATGGCGATCAAGCGACTCTACGTCCCGGCCGAGCGGGTCGGCGAGGTGGCCGATGCGGTGCTGGTGCGGTGCGAGGCGGAGGTGGTCGGTGACGGCCTGGCCGACGAGACCACGCTCGGACCGTTGCACACCGCCGCCGGGCGCGACCGGGTGCAGGCACTGATCGCCGACGCGCAAGCGCACGGTGCCATGGTCCGCACCGGCGGCCGGATCCGCGACGCCGACGCCGACGCCGACGGGTATTTCGTGCTGCCGACCGTGGTCACCGATGTCGACGCCGGCTGCGCGCTGAGCACCGAGGAGCAGTTCGGGCCGGTGCTGCCGATCTTCGGTTATCGCGGCGTCGACGACGCCGTCGCCGCGGCCAACGCCACCGACTTCGGGCTGACCGCGTCGGTGTGGACGGGTGACGACGCGTTGGCCGACCGGGTCGCCGCGCAGTTGATCGCCGGCACGGTCAGCATCAACTGCCACGGGATGGCGGCCCAGGATCCCCGGCTGCCGTTCGGCGGCGTCGGCCAGTCCGGCCTGGGCCGCGAGCTCGGCGCCGAGGGGATCAGGGCCTTCACTGAGCCGCGGGCGTTCGTGCGCCACCCGGTCCCGGGATAGCCAAAAATCCGGCCCATTGCCCACAGCTGATGTTGATGTCAAGCTGAACGGCATGACAGACACCGACGGGTTCGTCGATCAGACGCTGACGGGTGTGGCTGAGCCGCAGCCGATGTACAAGGCGTTGCGCGAGTCGACTCCGGTGTTCCGGACACCGCAGGTGGTTGTCCTGAGCCGTCTCGCCGACATCGAGATAGCACTCAAACACACCGAGTTGTTCGCGTCGAACATGGATGCCGTCGCTCTGGGCAACCTGCGGCCGCTCATCCCGCTGCAGATCGACCCGCCCGAGCACGCGAAGTACCGCCGTGTCCTCGACCCACTGTTCACTCCCCGCGAGATGGCCCGGCGGGAACCGCGTGTCACCGCGCTGGTGAACGAGATGATCGACAGCTTCGCCGATCGGGGCGAGTGCGACTTCCACACCGAGTTCGCCGTCCCGCTGCCGTGCACGGTGTTCCTGCAGCTGCTCGGCCTGCCGCTGCAGGATCTGGACACCTTCCTGGCCTGGAAGGACGGCGTTATCCGTCCGGAAGGGGTGCAGGGCTATGAGGAGCACGGGAAGGCCGCGGAGCCCGTGGCGCAACAGATCTACGAGTATTTCGAGCGTGCCATCGACGACCACATCGCCAGCCCACGCGACGACGTCATGTCCGCGATGATCGCCGCGGACGTCGGCGGTCGGCCGCTGTCGCGCGAGGAGCTGCTGGACATCTGCTTCCTGTTCCTCATCGCGGGGCTGGACACCGTCACCGATTCGCTGGACTGCTTCTTCGTCTACCTGGCACGCCATCCCGACCACCGTCGACAGCTCGTCGAGCAGCCCGACCTCCTGCCCAGCGCCATCGAAGAGCTGTTGCGCTGGGAGACCCCGGTGCCGGGAGTCGTTCGTGTCGCGATGCAAGACGTCGAGGTTTCCGGCTGCCCGATCAGCAAGGGCGAACGTGTCAGCCCGCTACTCGGTGCGGCCAACACCGATCCGGCCGACTTCCCCGACCCGGAGCTCGTGGATTTCGGGCGCAATCCGAATCGGCACCGCGCGTTCGGCGGTGGTCCGCACCGCTGCCTCGGTTCTCACCTGGCCCGCATGGAGCTGCGGGTGGCGTTGCGCGAGTTCCATCGTCGGATCCCGGACTACGAGATCAAGCCGGGCATCGAGCTCGCCTACACCCGTGCGTTGCGCTCGGTCGAGACGCTGCCGCTGATCTTCCCGGTGCCGGCACCGTGAAACGCGTTTCCGTTGATCCGGATCGCTGCGTCGGACATGGGCGTTGCTACACGCTGGCACCCGAGGTTTTCGATGCCGACGAGATCGGGCACTGTGTCGTCCGTGTGGAGAACGTCTCCGGCAACCTCGAGGAGCAGGCCACCATTGGTGAGCAGAACTGCCCGGAGCAGGCGATCACGCTGTCGCCCTGAGGGCAGCAGCCCACCTTAATCTAGGTGTGCTCGGCGAATGCCGGCGCGATGAATCGTTGCACCATCTGGCGTTCGGCGCTGCTATCGCTGATGGGCCAGTACAACAGCGACAGGACGACGCGGACGAGCCATTGGGCGGCCTGTGGATCAGGGTCGGCGCGTCCGGTGACGTCGGTTGTCAAGCCGGTCACCCAAGGCGACGCGGTGATCCAGGCCACCTCGTCGACCCGGGCCGAAGTGATCATCAATTGCACTAATGGGTCGGATCGGATCCGTTTGAGTGCCACCGTGATCGCGGTGACGATCCGTTCCGGGCCGGTCAGATTCTCGATGGTTTGACGCACGGTTGCGATGATGTTGGCCGCAGCGCGGGCAGCGACGGCATCTCGGATCTCCGCTTTGCCGCCCACGTAGCGGTAGATAGTCGCCCGGGAACAGTGGACACGGGCGGCCAAGGTGTCGATGTCGAAAGCGTCCGGGCCCTCATGTGCGATGAGGTCGGTGGCGGCGGCGTAGATGCGTTCGGCGGCGACCTTGCGGCGATCGCCACCCACAAGCCAATCGTTGCGAGGCATGGGTCAAGCCTGCTACACGACGTAGAGGGGTGAGGATATTATTCTCAACTTGAGATAATTTAAGTCATCTCTCTCACTGTAGTGGGAGGTCGAGTCGCTCGTTGAGACGACCGGTGCTTACCCGTGTACGCACCGGCTTTTCAACTTCTGCTAGCACCGTTGACGCTGCCAGGATCGGCCGATCAGCCTGGACGGGAGCCCCGAACACCGTCGTGACATCGGGCATAGACCGAGAAGAGGGGTTTTGGTTATGGCGCTGCTGCCCGACCCAGCCCCCCGCGAGCGTCACCACGTTCTGATCTCGGTCGACGACCACATCATCGAGCCGCCCGACATGTTCGACGGCCGGCTGCCCGCCGCGCTGGCCGACCGGGCGCCGAAAATCGTCGAGACCGACGACGGCCGGCAGGTGTGGCGCTACGAGGACTGCGAATACCCCAACATCGGCCTCAACGCGGTCATCGGCCGGCCGCGACAGGAATGGAGCATGGAGCCCGCCCGGTTCGACGAGATGCGCCGCGGCTGCTGGGACATCAAGGCCCGGATCGCCGACATGGACCTGGCCGGCATCTGGGCGTCGCTGAACTTCCCGTCACTGATCGCTGGTTTCTCCGGCACCGTGTTCTGGAAGAGCAAGGACCCCGAGCTGGGGCTGGCGGTGCTGCGCGCCTGGAACGACTGGCATCTGCAGGTGTGGGCCGGTACCTTCCCGCAGCGCATCATCCCGCTGCAGCTGCCGTGGCTGGCCGATCCGCAACTGGCGGCAGAGGAGCTGCGCCGCAACGCCGACCGCGGCTTCAAGGCGGTCAGCTTCCCCGAGCTGCCGGCGCAGTGCGGGCTGGAAAGCCTGCACACCGGGGTGTGGGACCCGTTCTTCACCGCCTGCGAAGAGACCGGCACCGTGGTGTGCCTGCACACCGGATCGGCCCAGTGGGCACCGATTCCTGCGCCGGACACCCCGTTCGAGACCATCACCACGCTCTTCCCGGTGAACGCGCTGGTCGCCTGCGCGGACATGCTGTGGTCCGGTGTACCGGTGCGATTTCCGCGGCTGAACGTCACGCTGGCCGAGGGCGGCCTGGGCTGGGCGGCGATGCTGGGTGACCGTGCCGATTACGTGCTTGCCCACTCCGCATCCGGGCAGGAGGGCGGCGCCTGGCAGAGTGAGCTGCTGCCCAGCGAGGTGCTGCGGCGCAACTTCTGGTTCTGCTCGATCGACGACCCGCAAGCGTTCGGCGCGTTGGACGCGATAGGGGCCGACCGCATCCTCGTCGAAAGCGACTACCCGCATGCCGATTCCACCTGGCCGGACACCCAGCAGGTGGTCGGGCGCAACGTCGCGGGCCTGTCGCCCGAGGACGCCGCCCGGATCACGCACGGCAACGCCGCGGAACTATTCCACCACCCACTGCCGGACAATGGCTGGCTGAATCAAAGCTAGGAGATCCAGTGCTGGACTTACTGATTCGCGATGCCGAGATTGTCGATGGCAGCGGGACACCCGCCCGCCGCGGGGATGTCGGCGTCAAAGGCGGGCGCATCGTGGCGGTGGGGGCAGCCGGGAAGGTCGACGAACCGGTGACCCGGACCGTCGACGCCGAGGGCCAGGTGCTTGCGCCGGGCTTCGTCGACCTGCACACCCACTACGATGCGCAGCTGTTCTGGGATCCGACGGCCAGCCCGTCGGTGCAACACGGCGTCACCACCGTCTTCGGCGGCAACTGTGGTTTCACGCTGGCGCCCGTGGCGCCCGGCCAGCAGGACTACCTCACCCGGATGCTGGCCCGAGTCGAGGGTATGCCGCTGGACGCGCTGCGTGCCGGGCTGGACTGGGAATGGTCGTCGTTTCACGACTGGCTGGCGCGGTTCGACGGCCGCATCGCCGTCAACGCCGGCTTCCTGGTCGGCCACTCCGCGCTGCGG
>NZ_JBYCKY010000510.1:0-3398 GCF_057473605.1 Mycobacterium sp. TH-M82
CGGGCGCGCGGTGGGCGTCGCGGGTCACCGGCCGCGGCGCCGGCGCGATGATCGGCGGCCTGGTCGCGATGACGCTGGACCGCTCGATCCTGCGTCAGCTCGGCACCGGACGGCGCACGGTCGTCGTCACCGGCACCAACGGCAAGTCGACCACCACCTTGATGACCGCCGCTGCGCTGCGCGGGCTCGGGGCGGTGGCCAGCAACCCCGAGGGCGCCAACATGGACGCCGGCCTGATCGCCGCCCTGGCCGCTCAGCGCGACGCCGGCCTGGCGGTGCTGGAGGTCGACGAGATGCACGTGCCGCACGTCTTGGATGCCCTGGACGCGGCCGTGCTCGTCCTGCTGAACCTCTCCCGCGACCAGCTGGATCGGGTTGGGGAGATCAACGTGGTGGAACGGGCGCTGCGGGCCGGCCTGTCGCGGCATCCGCAGACGGTGGTGGTCGCCAACTGCGACGACGTGCTGATGACGTCGGCCGCCTACGACTGTGCGCAGGTGGTGTGGGTGGCCGCCGGTGGCCGCTGGGCCGGTGACTCGGTCAGCTGCCCGCGCAGCGGCGAGGTGATCGTGCGGGAGAACGGCCACTGGTACTCCAGCGGGGCCGACTTCGCCCGCCCCAGCCCGCACTGGTGGTTCGACGACGCGCTGGTCCACGGGCCGGACGGGCTGGCGCTGCCGATGCGGCTGGCGCTGCCGGGTGTCATCAACCGCGGCAACGCCGCGCAGGCCGTCGCCGCGGCAGTCGCGCTGGGTGCCGACCCGGCTGCGGCGGTGGCCGCGGTGTCCGAAGTCGACCAGGTTGCCGGACGGTATGCGATCGTGCCCGTCGGCGAGCACAAAGAGCACACTGTGCGCATGTTGCTGGCCAAGAACCCGGCCGGGTGGCAGGAGGCGCTGGCGATGGTGGACCGCGGGGCCTCGGTGGTGATCGCCGTCAACGGCCAGGTGCCCGATGGCGAGGACCTGTCTTGGCTGTGGGACGTGGGTTTCGAACGGTTCGACGGTACCGCGGTGGTGGCCGCCGGTGAGCGGGGCACCGACCTGGCGGTGCGGCTGGGGTATGCCGGGGTCGGGCACACCCTGGTGCACGATCTGCTGGCAGCCATCGAGTCGTGCCCGCCCGGACGCGTCGAGATCGTCGCCAACTACACCGCCTTCCTGGCGCTGCAGCGGAGGTTGGGCCTTTGACGAGCACCGCCGACCCGGTGCGGATCGGGCTGCTGCTGCCCGACGTGATGGGCACCTACGGCGACGGCGGAAACGCGGTGGTGCTGCGGCAGCGGCTGCTGATGCGCGGGATCGCCGCCGAAATCGTGGCGATCACCCTTGCCGACCCGGTGCCCGAGTCGCTGGATATCTACACACTGGGCGGGGCCGAGGACTACGCGCAGCGGCTGGCCACCCGGCATCTGGTCCGCTACCCGGGCCTGCAGCGTGCGGCCGCCCGCGGCGCACCGGTGCTGGCGATCTGCGCGGCCATCCAGGTGCTCGGCGTCTGGTATGAGACGTCGGCCGGGGAGCGGGTCGACGGGGTGGGGTTGCTGGATGCCACCACCTCGCCGCAGCCGGTCCGCAGCATCGGCGAGGTGATCGCCAGGCCATTGCCGGCGGGTCTGTCGGAGCCGCTGACCGGTTTCGAGAACCACCGCGGCGGCACGGTGCTGGGTGCCACGGCATCGCCGTTGGGTGCGGTGAGCAAAGGTACGGGTAACCGCGCCGGCGACGGTGCCGACGGGGCGGTGCAGGGCAGCGTGATCGCCACCTACCTGCACGGACCGTGCCTGGCCCGCAACCCGCAGCTCGCCGATCTGCTGCTGTCCCGGGTGGCCGGTGAGCTGGCCCCGCTGGATTTACCCGAGGTGGAGCTGCTGCGCCGCGAGCGGCTGGCGGCCCCACGCCGCGTTTAGGATTTAGGCGCGCAAGAAGCTAGACCAGGTGGTCGGTGAGCGACCCCTGTTCGCCGAAGAGCCGCGGGGTCCACTCGTCGAGCAGAGCGGTGTTGTCGTTGTCGTCGGGGTGAAACCCGGCGCGTGTGTAGGCACGCAGGCGGCGGATCACCGCGCGGGTCAGAAACGGCGAGTGCCGCAGCGCGACGACGCTCCTGATCAACCGCACCGGATGGTAGGTGGCCCGGTCGGCAAGCATCGACAGGGCGGTGTGCAACGTCAGCACGCCGATGAACGTGACGCTGGTGATCCACATCGCGACGATCCGCATCCGCTCGGTGCCGCCGACCGCGCGGTAGAGGTCGAACGCGACGGCCTTGTGCTCGGATTCCTCCAGCGCATGCCAGAGCAGAACCGCCCTGACCTCGCTGTCGCCCAGCAGCTCACGAGCCCGGGGATCGCCCAGCAGGGTCTCCGCCAACGTGGCGGTGTAATGCTCCAGCGCGGCGGTCACGGCCAGCCGGTAACGCGGGCTGCGCCACCGTTCCAGCCGGGCCAGCCCCTTCTTGGTGCGCCGGTCTATCCGGTGGGTGGGATAGCCCATCAGTTGCAGCCGGTCGTTGAGCTCGCGGTGCTGGCGGCCATGGGTGACCTCCTGGCCGGTGAAGCCGGCGACGGCCTTCTTCAACTGCGGGTCGGTGATCCGATCGGCGTAGTGGCGCACCGACCGGACGAAGAAGTCCTCCCCCTGCGGAAAGAACGCCGACAACACCGCCACAATGTGGCTCATCACCAGATCGCCCTGGACGAAGTGGCGCTCCAGCGGCTCGGTGTCGTACCGGAAACGGATCCTTCGGACCTCGATCGGTCTGGACACGGTGCTGGACGCCGGCTCAAATGCGGTCACATAGCTCACGGTACCAGCGGTACCGGGTACTTGCCCAGGCCCGGATCAAGCCCGGATCAAGCTTGAATCAGGCCAGCGCGCGGCGGCCGGTGAGCGCGCGGCCCAGCGTCAGCTCGTCGGCGAATTCCAGGTCGCCGCCCATCGGCAGCCCGGAGGCCAGCCGGGTCACGGTCAAACCCGGGATGTCGCGCAGCGCCCGCACCAGGTAGGTGGCAGTCGCCTCACCCTCGGTGTTGGGATCGGTGGCGACGATCACCTCGGTGACGTCGACGCCGTCGACCCGCTCCCCGACCCGGTTCAGCAGCTCGCGGATTCGCAGCTGCTCGGGGCCGACCCCGGACAGCGGGTCCAGCGCACCGCCCAGGACGTGGTAGCGGCCGTGGAATTCGCGGGTGCGCTCGATGGCAGCCACGTCCTTGGGCTCCTCGACGACGCAGATCTGCGAGAAGTCCCGGCGCGGGTCGCCGCAGATCCGGCAGCGCTCGCCGTCGGAGACGTTGCCGCAGACCGCGCAGAACCGCACGCCGTCGCGCACCGTCGCCAAAACCGCGGTGAGCCGGTCGATCTCCGCCGGTTCGACGGACAGCAGGTGAAAGGCGATGC
>NZ_JBYCKY010000511.1:0-1970 GCF_057473605.1 Mycobacterium sp. TH-M82
CGTCCGACGCGATCCTGCACGTCCTGGCCCGCGACATGCAGCACCTCGAGACCGCCCTCGAGCGGATCCGGTCCAGCGCGGACATCGAACGCAGCGAAAGCATCGTCGTGCTGTCCGACCTGATCGACCGCATGCGCCCCTAGGTGGCTGGTGTTGCACGGGCCGGTGGTTGCCGGGCGACGGGCCAATTCGGCGACCGTCCGGCCCCGAGTCGATGGTTGCGCCGCGTCGGGGTCAGAGGCCGAGTGTTTTGTTCAGCAACGCCGTGAGCCGCTTCTGTTCGCTGGTGTTCAGTCGCCCGATCAGCGGTGCGATCCGCTCGGCGATTGCCGCGGTGACATCACGTTCCAGTCGACGGGCCCGGACGGTCAGCCGCAGCCGAACCGCACGGCCGTCGATGGGGTGCGAGGACTTGACCACGAGGCCACGTTGGGCCGCGCGATCGATGAGCCCACTGACCGTCGATCGCTCCAGCCCGGTATAGGTCGCCAGGTCGGTCATGGTTGGTTCCCGATCGCGCATTATCCCCAGTACCCGTAGTTGTGTCAGCGACAAGTCATAGTCGGCAGCCACCTCGGTGAGCGCGGCCATCAGCGCAAATGACATTTGCACCAATGCGTCTCGCAAATCGTCGGGAAGCTGCGGGCCCAGCTTCCGGTCGGGCTTCACAGCTCCTGACGGTATCCGAAACTATTTCGTATTGCGAGCTATAACAGTTCATAATACCATATAAATTTCGCGGGCCCTGCCGACGGGCCGAACCGCAGCGCACCCGACGAACAAGCGCTCCAATAAGAACCAGGGGGGCAAGGCCCATGAAAGCCGCCGTTGTCAGCGCATTCGACAAGCCACCCAGCTACGAGGACTTTCCCGATCCGGCGACGCGACAGCCCGGCGAACTGGTCGTCGACGTCGTCGCGACGGCCCTGCATCCGCGCGTCCGCTCCCAAGCGGACGGGTCGCACTACACCAGCACCGGGGAGCTTCCCATCGTGCCCGGAATTGATGCCGTAGTTCGCGATTCCCGAGGCAATCTCTATTACGCCATTCTCGACGACACCACGCTGGGCACAATGGCCCAGCACACGGTGGTTGACAAAAGCCGCAGCGTGGAATTGCCCAGACATGCCGACCCGGTCGCAGTTGCGGCCGCGGTGAACCCGGCGATGTCCTCCTGGGTGGCGCTGCGGCACCGGATCAACTTCAAGCGCGGGTCGCGCGTGCTGATCCTGGGCGCGACGGGTAACGCCGGACGCATGGCGATACAGGTCGCCAAGCGCTTGGGCGCCGGGCAGGTCATCGCTGCCGGCCGAAATCCGGA
Source organism: Mycobacterium sp. TH-M82 (assembly GCF_057473605.1). Taxonomy (NCBI): domain Bacteria; kingdom Bacillati; phylum Actinomycetota; class Actinomycetes; order Mycobacteriales; family Mycobacteriaceae; genus Mycobacterium; species Mycobacterium sp. TH-M82. The sequence goes on from NZ_JBYCKY010000511.1 coordinate 1,322, forward strand.
GCGGCTCAGCGGATTGACGGCCCTCGGCGCCGACCGCGTGCTCACCCTGGATCAACTCGGCACCGCCGGCGACGTAGATGTCGTCGTCGACTACGTGTGGGGTGCACCGACCGCCAAGAGTATGGTCGACCTCCTTGCGCACCGCCGCGACCGCGACAGAGACCTCACCTGGATAGAAATCGGCTCGATGGCAGGACCCGGTGCCGAGATCATCTCCGCCGCACTCCGGTCGACCCGCCTGCAGATCGTCGGAAGCGGCATCGGATCGGTGTCCGGCCACCACTTCCGCCAAGAGATTCCCGAGATCGCCGAAGCCGTCACTGCGGGAGAGTTCGACATCCGCACCCAGACGGCTCCGCTAAGCGACGTCACCGCGGCCTGGGCGCAAACCCTCGACGCGGACGGGCGTATGGTTTTCCTTCCCTGACCTGGCTGCGCATTCCCGTTTCGGGACCGGAGCAGACAAGCCGGGTGCGGATCAGCTGTCCGGGCGACGGGCCACCCAGCGCGCTGCCCGAGCCCGCCCCGGGCTCGGCGGTCGCCGGGATGCGCAGGGCCACGGGTGGTTGCGCTCAGGGACCGAAGCCGCCCGCTCCTGTTTGAGCCGCGTGCGCAGGTGCCCGCGCAGCTCGTGCAGGCCCGGATCGGT
>NZ_JBYCKY010000512.1:0-2556 GCF_057473605.1 Mycobacterium sp. TH-M82
ACTTTTCGACCAATCGCTGATAGTCTGCATCTGTCAGGTGCGCTCCATCTCGGATCATCGGTACTCTGGTAACTCCGATTATCCTTGCGGCAGCGCATCTTTCACGCTAACGACACTCGATGCCAGTCAATTAGATGAAAAGTCGAGGTCTACGGAAGCGATCGTCCTCCACCCGGGTTGACGACCGGCAGTGGGTGATTCGATCGACTTTAAGTGCGTCACGACGTCTCCGTTCCGCGAAGCAGGCGGTGGACATCCAACAGTTGGTCCACCGACCACTGGTCGTCGGCATCGTGCCCGTAGTGGGCGGCGACCATGGTTCCGTCGGGGTCGATGAGAAAGTCGGCAGGCAATCCCAAATGTGTTCTGCCGTGGGTACGTCCGACACCGGCACAATCGGGATTGTTGCGATGAAGTAGCGCTGCCGTTCCGCCGCGGATGGCATCCCACCATGCTCGCGGATCCGCAGCGGCGCGCAGGCCGGTCTCCAGCCCGAAGTCGCGGTATAGCACCCAGTCGCGATCGGCCATCACCGCGAACGGGAGCAAGGACTGATAGCCGCGCAGTTCGTCGTCTGGGGAGTCGAATAGCAACACCTCGATGATTCCAGCGTCAGCAACCTCCTGATGCCGGTGGGCATAGCTGCACAGATGAAGGTGGCAGATCGGACAGCCGGCGAACCGACGGAACTGCAGATGGGTCCTTCCCCCCTTCGCCGGCACCTCCACCGGCCGGCCGTTCATGGCCCGAAGACGGGTTACCGGAACAGTTGCGTATCTCGGATACGACGGGTTGGCCGCTCGGTTGCTTCGCCAAGACCGAGTGCGACATCCACATCCCGCCGTAAGTGCGCTCGTCCTGTCCGACTTCGTCGCGATGAGTGCCGCTCGGGTTAGCTCGGTATCTGTGCGCGATGGTGAGGGCGCAGGTATCGTGCCCAGGTCAGGGCCACGGCGCCGATATACGACGCCAGGAAGACCAGGAATGCCGGTGTCTCGGTGCCGGTCATGAGATAGGACTGCCGTAGGGCTAGGTCAGTCGCCATGGCGCCGAGCCCGCCGAGCGTACCGGCGAATCCGATCGCCGATCCAGACATGACGCGCTCCCAGCGGCGGCGTTCGGCATCGGTGCCGTTCAGCATGCGGCTACGCGCTTCGAACACCGATGGAATTAGCTCGAACACCGAACCCTTGGCCGCGCCGCAGAAGATGAACAGCGTAATGAAGCCTGCGATGTAGCCGATCGTCGTTACGGTCGCGACGGAGCCGCCTGTGCGGTGGGTGAGGTCGTCGTGGAGGCTGACGGCGACCAGAAACCCGCCGGACGCGATCGCGGCGGCGAACGAGCCCAGGGTGACGCGGCCGCCTCCGACGCGGTCACTTAACTCGCCGCCAGCTATTCGTGCCGCCGAGCCCAGCAGCGGTCCGATGAAGGCGATCTCGGCGGCGTGCAGCGACGCCTGCCCGTTGCTTTGCCCGCCAAGCACGAAGTTGTGCTGGAGCACCTGGCCGAAGGCAAACGCGAAACCCAGAAACGTGCCCGCGGCGATCGCGTAGAGCACGGCGATTGCCCACGTATCGGGCAGCGCCAAAGCTGAGCGTAAATACGTCTGTGGTTTGGCTTTGGGAAAGTTGTCCATGAACAGCGCCGCGCCGAGACCGGCGACCCCCAGCAGCACCACATAGATCGCGCACACCGCGTACGGTGCCTTGTGGCCGACGGTGGCCAGCGCCACCAGTCCGATCGCCTGGACGCTCGCCGACCCAAGGTTGGCGATCCCACCGGTCAAACCCAGCGCCCAGCCTTTGAGCTCTTGCGGGTAGAGCGCTTCGGCGTTGGCCATCGATGCCGCGTAGTTGCCCCCACCCAAGCCGGTTAACCCCGCACACACTAGATACGGCCACAAAGGCAGACCAGGGTTGGCCAACAGCACGATGGCTCCGACCGTGGGGATCAACAACACCAGCAAGGAGAACAGTGCCCAGTTGCGGGCGCCGAATCTGATGGTGGCCATCGTATTGGGGATCCGTACGAGCGCTCCGACCAACGCCGCGGTGGAGCACACCAGCAGCTTATCGCTTGGCGTAAAGCCGTAGACGGACTGCGGCATGAACAGCACCATCATCGACCACAAGTACCAGATCGAGAACGCGACATGCACGGTCACGATCGACCAGATCAGGTTGCGGCGGGCGATGCGGTGGTTGCCGATATCCCATGCCGTGGCGTCTTCCGGGTCCCACTCCGCGATGCGGTGCGGCCGGGGCAGGCGGTCTTTACCGGCGGGGACCATCAAAATCAAACAACCCAAACCAAACGCTTCGGTTTTAATCGGGCTGGTTGAACGACTCAGCGCGTGCTGATCGCAACAACCCGGCGTTCCGGTGTGGTGTTCACGAGATGTGTATCCCGCATTCGGTCTTGGAGAATCCTGGCCAACGTCCGCTGCGCCGGTGGGTGCCCGGCGCCGGTTTCGCCGTGCATGGGGCGCAGCCGATGGACGTGTAGCCCTCGTCGATCAGCGGGTTGACCAGCACGTTGTTGTCGGCAATATAG
>NZ_JBYCKY010000513.1:0-4591 GCF_057473605.1 Mycobacterium sp. TH-M82
TGCCGACCGCGAAGGGGCGTAGCTCAACTGGCAGAGCAGCGGTCTCCAAAACCGCAGGTTGCAGGTTCAAGTCCTGTCGCCCCTGCAGACGACGGAATCGTCCGGCGACGATGCGGGCTCCGATGACCCGAGGAGGAACCGGACAATGAGGACGTGTCATGGTGGACACTGGACGATGAACGGTGAGCGCGTCAGGCAAGAAGAGCAAAGGAGCATGCGGTGAGCGACCAGCGTGACCAGCCCGGCGCCGCAGGTGACGGCGGCGAAGTCGACGGCAGCACCGGACTCGGCCACACGACCCTGGCAACGAGGCCGGCGATGCGGCCGCAACGCCCTACCGGCAAGCGGTCCCGGCAGCGCAGCGCGACCGTCGACGAGAACGGCGGCGGCGTCGACGTGGTCTCCACCGCGACTGAACTCTCCGGGAGCAGCCTGGACACCGAAACCAAGAAGAGCAAGACGACGAAGAAGACCGGGAAAAAGGCCCGCTGGGGCCGGTGGCCGTCTCGCAACCCGATCGTCGACGTCGTCGCCTATGTCTACAACTACCTGAAGCAGGTCACCGCCGAGCTGCGCAAGGTGATCTGGCCCAACCGCAAGCAGATGACCACCTACACCTCGGTGGTGCTGGCGTTCCTGGTCTTCATGGTGACGTTGATCGCCGGAGCGGATTACGGCTTCGCCAAGCTGGTGTTGCTGGTGTTCGGCGAATGAGACGGGCCAATCTGACCATGCCGACCAGAAAGGACGGACAACCGTGACTACCTTCGACGCTGATGCGCCCGTGGGCGACGCGGTCGACCTGGCCGAAAACCCTGAGACAACCCCGGAGACGGCCGAGGAGCCCGACCCCGCGGCGGCGCTGAAAGCGGAGTTACGCACCAAGCCCGGTGATTGGTATGTCATCCACTCCTACGCCGGCTACGAGAACAAGGTGAAGGCCAACCTCGAGACCCGTGTGCAGAACCTCGATGTCGGCGACTTCATCTTCCAGGTGGAGGTACCCACCGAAGAGGTCACCGAGATCAAGAACGGCCAGCGTAAGCAGGTCAACCGCAAGGTGCTCCCGGGCTACATCTTGGTGCGGATGGAGCTGACCGACGACTCCTGGTCGGCGGTGCGTAACACGCCGGGAGTCACCGGGTTCGTCGGCGCCACGTCGCGGCCGTCGGCACTTTCGCTCGACGAGGTGGTGAAATTCCTGCTGCCCCGGGGCGCGGTCAAGAAATCGGGCAAAGGTGCGGCCAGCACCGCGGCCGCCGCCGCCGAAGGTGGACTGGAGCGGCCGACCATCGAGGTCGACTACGAGGTGGGCGAGTCGGTCACCGTCATGGACGGCCCGTTCGCGACGTTGCCCGCCTCGATCAGCGAGGTCAACGCCGAGCAACAGAAACTCAAGGTGCTGGTGTCCATCTTCGGCCGCGAGACACCGGTTGAATTGACCTTTAACCAGGTCTCCAAGATCTAGAAGCAACTTCGGCGTGAAAATCGTCGCCCAGCGACGAAAAGTGCGCCGAAATCAGAAAGGAAAGACATCACATGGCCCCGAAAAAGAAGGTCGCCGGGCTGATCAAACTGCAGATCGAGGCAGGGCAGGCCAACCCTGCGCCGCCGGTCGGGCCTGCGCTGGGCCAGCACGGCGTCAACATCATGGAGTTCTGCAAGGCGTATAACGCCGCGACCGAAAACCAGCGCGGCAACGTCATCCCGGTGGAGATCACCGTCTACGAGGACCGCAGCTTCACCTTCGCGCTCAAGACCCCGCCCGCGGCCAAGCTGTTGCTCAAGGCCGCCGGCGTGGCGAAAGGCTCCGCCGAGCCGCACCGGGACAAGGTCGCCCAGGTCAGCTGGGACCAGGTCCGCGAGATCGCCGAGACCAAGAAGGCCGACCTCAACGCCAACGACATCGACGCTGCCGCCAAGATCATCGCGGGCACCGCCCGATCGATGGGCATCACCGTGTCATAGCTGGCATAGCCGGGCCTAGCGAGCATAGCCCCGGGTATGTGGGAGGGCCAGCTTCGGTCCGCCAACCACGACTCCAACGCAACAGATTGGATATTTCAATGAGCAAGAACAGCAAGGCATATCGCGCCGCCGCCGAGAAGGTGGATCGCGCCAGTCTCTACACGCCACTGCAGGCGGCCAAACTCGCCAAGGAGACGTCGTCGACCAAGCAGGACGCCACCGTCGAGGTGGCCGTCCGGCTGGGTGTCGATCCGCGCAAAGCCGATCAGATGGTCCGCGGCACCGTCAATCTGCCGCACGGCACCGGCAAGACCGCCCGGGTCGCGGTGTTCGCGGTCGGGGAGAAGGCCGATGCTGCCGTTGCCGCGGGAGCTGATGTGGTCGGCAGCGACGACCTGATCGAGAAGATCCAGGGCGGCTTCCTCGATTTCGATGCCGCGATCGCCACCCCGGACCAGATGGCCAAGGTCGGCCGGATCGCCCGGGTGCTGGGCCCGCGCGGGCTGATGCCCAACCCCAAGACCGGCACCGTCACGCCCGACGTGGCCAAGGCGGTCTCCGACATCAAGGGCGGCAAGATCAACTTCCGGGTGGACAAGCAGGCCAACCTGCACTTCGTCATCGGCAAGGCGTCGTTCGACGAGAAGAACCTGGCGGAGAACTACGGCGCCGCGCTCGACGAAGTGCTGCGGCTCAAGCCGTCGTCATCGAAGGGCCGCTACCTGAAGAAGGTCACCATCTCGACCACCACCGGCCCGGGCATCCCGGTCGACCCGTCGATCACCCGCGACTTCGCCGCGGACTGATCAGCTCAGGCGGCGGGTTTGCAGTAGCTGACCAGGCTGACGTCGAGGCTTTCGTCGCTGAAGTAGTAGTGGCAGCCTCGCAGGTACTTCATGTAGCGGTCGTAGACCTCTTCCGAGGCGATCTCGACGGCATCGGCCCGATGGGCCTGCAGCGCGTCGCCCCAGATCTTCAGGGTCTTGATGTAGTGCGGCCGCAGCGACAGAACTTCCGGCACGACGAAGCCGGCCTTTTCGCCGTGCTCCACCATCATCTCGGTGGTGGGCAGCCGCCCGCCCGGGAAGATCTCGGTGAGCATGAACTTGATGAACCGCGCGGTTTCGAAGGACAGCTTCTTGCCGCGGGCGTGCAGATCGTAGGGATGGTAGCTGACACTGCTCTGAATGGTCATCCGGCCGTCGTCGGGCAGGATGCCGAAACAGTTCTTGAAGAAGTCGTCGTAGTTTTCGAAGCCGAAGTGTTCGAAGGCCTCGATCGAGACGATCCGGTCGACGGGTTCGTGGAATTCTTCCCAGCCGTGCAGCAACACCCGGTGCGAGCGGTTGGTGTCGATCGCGCTCAGCAGCTGTCTTGAGTAGGTGTGCTGGTTCTTCGACAGCGTCAGACCCACGACGTTGACGTCGTAGCGCTCGATGGCGCGTTTCATCGTGGCGCCCCAGCCGCAGCCGATGTCGAGCAGCGTCATCCCGGGCCGCAGATCCAGCTTGTCCAGGTTCAGGTCGACCTTGGTCAGCTGGGCTTCTTCCAGTGTCAGGTCCGGCGGTTCGAAGTAGGCGCAGCTGTAGGTGCGGCTCGGGTCCTGAAACAGGGCGAAGAAGTCATCAGAGAGGTCGTAATGGGCCTGGATGTCCTCGAAGTGCGGCCGAATCCTCGGGGCACGCGTCATTTTCTCCACCATCTGGGCCTGTTCGCCTTCCTGATCAAACATTCCTGTGGCCACCGACAGCAGCTGCTGGCAGTTCGCGCCCGCCGACTGTTACAGCATACCGGCCAGCTCGTCAGACCTCAGCCACCTCGCCTACTTCACAAGGGTGAACTGGTTGACGTCGATGTAGCCGACCCGGAAGCCGTTCGCGCAACCGGTCAGGTAGCGCATGTAGCGGTCGTAGACCTCTTCGGACTGGATCGCGATGGCCTCGTCTCTGCGCGCTTCCAGTGCCGCCGCCCACAGGTCGAGGGTCCTGGGGTAATGCGGCTGCAGCGACTGCCGACGGGTCAGCGCGAAGCCCGCCTGAGACGAACGGTCCTCCACCATCTCGATCGACGGCAGCCGGCCGCCCGGGAAGATCTCGGTGATGATGAACTTCATGAAGCGGGCCAACTCGAACGTCAACGGCATGCCGCGTTCCACCATCTGCCGCCCGGTCAACCCGGTGATGGTGTGCAACAGCAGCACCCCGTCGTCGGGCAGGGCGTCGTAGGCCATGGTGAAGAAATCGTCGTAGCGATCGTGGCCGAAGTGCTCGAACGCACCGATGGACACGATCCGGTCCACCGGCTCGTCGAACTCCTCCCACCCGGCCAGCAGCACCCGTCGGGTGTGGGGGCTGTCCATCGCGACGAACGAGTTCTGCACGTGGACGGCCTGGTTTTTGCTCAGCGTCAGCCCGATGACGTTGACGTCGTATTTCTCGATGGCGCGCCGCATGGTGGCCCCCCAGCCGCAGCCGATGTCGAGCAGCGTCATACCCGGTTGCAGGCCCAGCTTGCCCAGCGCCAGGTCGATCTTGGCGATCTGCGCCTGCTCCAGCGTCATGTCGTCGCGTTCGAAGTAGGCGCAGCTGTAGGTCTGGGTGGGGTCCAGGAAGAGCCGGAAGAA
>NZ_JBYCKY010000514.1:0-2645 GCF_057473605.1 Mycobacterium sp. TH-M82
CCATTCGGCCGCTCTGGCACGCCTCCATCGGACTTTCTGAGGGTACCCGACCCCTTTCCGGTCTCGCGGAACCGCCGGAGGCATAGCGTACACAGCCCCGGCATATGCTGTCGAAGTGACCGCCCGTCTGCGCCCCGAGTTGGCCGGGCTGCCGGTCTATATTCCGGGCAAGACGGTGCCGGGTTCGATCAAACTTGCCAGCAACGAGACGGTGTTCGGCCCGCTGCCCAGCGTGCGCGCGGCCATCGAGAACGCCACCGACGACGTCAACCGCTACCCCGACAGCGCCTGTGTGGCGCTCAAGGCCGCACTGGCCGAGCACGTGGGCCCGGGCTTCGGTCCGCAGCACGTCGCGGTCGGCTGCGGGTCGGTCAGCCTGTGCCAGCAGCTGGTTCAGATCAGTGCTTCGGCCGGCGACGAGGTGGTGATGGGCTGGCACAGCTTCGAGCTATACCCCCCGCTGGTCCAGGTCGCCGGCGCGGTCTCGGTCAAGGTGCCGCTGACCGAGCAGACCTTCGACCTCGACGCGATGCTGGCCGCAATCACCGACCGCACCCGGCTGATCTTCGTCTGCAACCCCAACAACCCGACCTCCACGGTCGTCGACCCCGGCGCGCTGGCCCGCTTCGTCGCCGCCGTGCCCTCCCACATCCTGGTCGCCATCGACGAGGCCTACGTCGAGTACATCCGCGACGGCATGGCACCCGACAGCCTGGCGCTGGTCCGTGCCCACTCCAACGTCGTTGTGCTGCGCACCTTTTCGAAAGCCTACGGGCTGGCCGGCCTGCGCGTCGGCTACGCAATCGGTCCCGCCGAGCTGATCACCGCGCTCGAGCAGGTCTACGTGCCGTTCTCGGTGACCAGCGTCTCCCAGGCCGCCGCGATCGCCTGCCTGCAGGCCGCCGACGAGCTGCTGGCCCGCACCGATGCGGTCGTCGCCGAGCGCACGCGCGTGGCCGCCGCGCTACGGGACGCCGGATACACCCTGCCGGTGTCGCAGGCCAACTTCGTCTGGCTGCCGCTGGGCCCGCGCAGCGCGGACTTCGTCGGGCGGGCCGCCGCCGCGCGCCTGGTGGTCCGCCCGTTTGCGCCCGAGGGTGTCCGGGTCACCATCGGGGCGCCGGAGGAGAACGACGCGCTGCTCGACTTCGCCCGCGACTGGATCACCCACCCCGAGGAGAGCCGATGACCCCGGCCCGCACGAAGTTCACCGAGCTCAAGGAACGCGGCGGCGCGATTCCCGACGCCGAACTCGACGAGTTCTGGGCGAGCCTGCGGCCCGCGACCGTCGAGCAGATGATCGGCGAGTGGAAGGGCGGCGAGTTCGTCACCGGACACAAGATGAACGGCCAGCTGGAAAAGGCCGGCTGGTTCGGCAAGACGTTCAAGTCCGCCCGCGACGTTCAGCCGCTGGTCTGCCTGGACGCCGACGGAAACAAGTTCTCCAACAAGGAGATGGGCAAGGGCGAGGCCAGCCTGTGGCTCGAGGAGTTCCGCGGCGAGGTCACCGCCACGATGGTCTACGACGGCCAGCCCGTGCACGACCACTTCAAGACCGTCGACGACGACGCGGTGATGGGCATCATGAACGGCAAGGGCGTGCTGGATGACGGCCGCTATTACTACTTCTACCTCGAACGGGTGTAGGGCTACCCGCCCTCACTTGACCCGGGCCGGATTGCGACCGGTGAACGCGACCAGCCGTTCCAGCGCGCCGGCCCCCTCGGGCGCCTCGACCGGGTCGTCGAACCCGGCCATGGCACGCAGCTCCGGCTTGATGATCCGGTGCCCCAGCTCCAGCACGTATTCGGCCAGCGGTTCGCGGGCATCGACGTCGCGGCCCACGGCCTTGGCGTAATCCCAGGCGTGCACCAGGAATTCGAGCGACCACGCGGCGCAGGCATCCCGGGCCGCCATCTTGCCCTTGCCGAACGCCACGCTGCCGTCCAGCCCGCGCCGGCGCCAGGCGTCCAGCGCCGGCCGGGCCGCGCCCACGATCTGGCGCTCCACCGAGTCGGAGTCGTCGCACGGCGGGATGTCGGCGTCCACCATGCCCCCGAGCGCCCTGATGGAGTTCAGCAGATGTCCGGTCAGCTGGCGCACGTCGTAGTCGGAACACGGCGTCTTGCGGGACAGGTCGTCGCTGGCGAAGGGGTGCACGACGTGCTGCAGCACCGTCAGGCAGGCCTCGGCGCTTTCCAGCTCGTCGGTCGGCGGGGAGTCTGGTCCGGGTCGCAAATCGCGTGGCATGTGCGTCACGCTACGGTCTCGGCATGGCCCACGAAGCAAGAGCGTACGAATCGGTCACCGTCGACACCCAGGACCACGTCGCGCGGGTGACGCTGATCGGACCCGGCAAAGGCAATGCGATGGGGCCCGCGTTCTGGTCGGAGATGCCCGAGCTGTTCGCCGCCCTGGACGCCGACCACGACGTGCGGGCCATCGTCATCACCGGGTCCGGAAAGAACTTCAGCTACGGCCTGGACGTGCCCGCGATGGGCGGCACGTTCACCGCGCTGCTCGCCGGCGACGCGCTGGCCCGCCCGCGCGCGGAGTTCCACGCCGAGATCAGGCGCATGCAGAACGCGATCAGCGCCGTCGCCGACTGCCGCACCCCCACCATCGCCGCGGTGCACGGCTGGTGC
>NZ_JBYCKY010000515.1:0-2418 GCF_057473605.1 Mycobacterium sp. TH-M82
CTTCTCCTTGAACACGTCGACGGCGGCCTTGACCCGCTCCTCGGTGGAGCTGGTCAGCTCGACGGCTTCCTCACCCTTCCAGGCGATCTTGGTGTCCGTGCCGCGAAAGTCGAACCGGGTGGCCAACTCCTTGGCGGCCTGGTTCAGGGCGTTGTCGACCTCTTGGCGGTCGACCTTGCTGACGACGTCAAACGATGAATCCGCCATGGGATCGGTCCTCTCTCGGTGGTGCTGGTCGTTTGTACCCCGGTTATATCCTCGTTGTACGCTGCTAGTCGCACCACGGCAGGTTGCCCGAGCGGCCAATGGGAGCGGACTGTAAATCCGTCGGCGTATGCCTACCCAGGTTCGAATCCTGGACCTGCCACCACAGTTGCTGGAGACGCCATCGGCGCCCATTCTTAGCGATTCGCTGGGTGCACAATCGGCGTAGTGTCGCGAAGTGCTGCCGGACGGGCCGGACAAGCTGGACAGGCGGAGGGAAAGGAAGCCACGGTGCCAAGGACCGAGGGTGACAGCTGGGAGATCACCGAGAGCGTGGGCGCGACGGCGCTGGGGGTGGCGGCCGCCCGAGCCGCGGAGACCGAGAGCGCGGACCCGCTGATCCGCGACCCGTATGCCCGGGTGTTCCTCGACGCCGCCGGCGAGGGCATGTGGACCATGTGGTCGCCGGCGAGCCTGCCCCCGGAAGCCGCCGAAATCGAACCCGACCTGCCGGTGCGGATGCAGGGGATGGCTGACTACATCGCCTCGCGCACAGCGTATTTCGACAAGTTCTTCCTCGACGCCGCCGCGGCCGGGGTGCGGCAGGCGGTGATCCTGGCCGCCGGTCTGGATGCGCGGGCGTGGCGGCTGCCCTGGCCGGACGGCACAACGGTCTACGAGCTGGACCAGCCCCGGGTCCTGGAGTTCAAGACTGCGACGCTGCGGCGCCATGGTGATGCGCCCAGGTGCAACCAGGTCGACGTCGCCGTCGACCTGCGCGAGGACTGGCCGTCGGCGCTGCGGCAGTCCGGTTTCGATGCCACAGCGCCCAGCGCGTGGTCGGCCGAGGGGCTGCTGCCGTTTCTGCCGGCGGCGGCCCAGGATCTGCTGTTCGAACGGGTGCAGACGCTGAGCGTCGCGGGGAGCCGGATTGCGGTGGAAGCACTCGGCGCCGACTTCAACGACCCGGGCGTCCGGGATCGGCAGCGGGCGCTGATGCAGCGCTACCGGGAGGTAGCGGCTCAGGTGGGCAAGGTAGGCAAGGCGGGTAACGCCGCCGTTCCTGATTTCGACGACCTGTGGTACTTCGAGGAGCGCACCGACGTCGCCGATTGGCTGCGCGGCCATGGCTGGGACGTGACCGAGGCGACCTCCGAGCAGCTGATGGCCCATTACCAGCGCCCCCCGGCTACCGGCATCGAGGACCCGGCGCCACGGAACATGTTCGTCTCGGCGCAGCGGCGGTGAATATTAGGGCCGAAAGCCCCCTAGCGGAGGCATCGTTGGTAAGGCTAGCCTATCTTATATGACGCTACCGATGCCCGACAGGAAACCCGCTGACCTCCCCGGCCACTGGCTCTTCGCCCGGCTGGGCAAACGAGTGCTGCGGCCGGGCGGTCTCGGCCTGACCGAACGCATGCTGGCCGACGCGGCGCTGCCCGGGGCCGACGTGGTGGAGCTGGCTCCGGGGATGGGCCGCACCGCCCGGGAGATTCTGGACCGCAACCCCGGCAGCTACACCGGCGTCGAGACCGACGAGAACGCCGCCGGGGTGGTCCGCTCGGTGGTCGGCGACAAGGGCACGGTGGTGCAGGGCGAGGCCGCCGCGACCGGGCTGGCAGACAGCAGCGCCGACGTGGTGGTGGGTGAGGCGATGCTGACGATGCAGACCGACCCGCACAAGGCCGAGATCGCCCGCGAGGTGTTCCGGGTGCTGCGTCCCGGCGGCCGCTATGCCATCCACGAGTTGGCGCTACAGCCCGACGGGGTCCCCGATGAGGTCAAAGACGAGGTCCGCACGGCGTTAGCGCGTTCGATCAAGGTGAACGCGCGCCCGTTGACCGCCGACGAGTGGACCGCGCTGCTCACCGAGGCCGGCTTCACGGTGGACAAGGTCTCCTTTGCGCCGATGGCGCTGCTGGAGCCGCACCGGCTGATCGCCGACGAGGGCCTGCTGGGTGCGTTGCGCTTCGCCTTCAACGTGTTGCGTGACTCCGACGCCCGGGCCCGCGTGCTCGACATGCGTTCGACGTTTCGCAAGTACCACCAGAACATGGCCGCCATCGAGGTCATCGCGGAAAAGCCGGCGGCCTAGCCCTAGTGGTTCGCGACCGTGACGCGTCGGGCCGGCCCCGAAACGCCCGGCCCCGCGACCGGTTGGGTCGCCCGCTGCCGCACGGCTATCACGGCCCTGACGTCGTCGAAGGCATCCCC
>NZ_JBYCKY010000516.1:0-8051 GCF_057473605.1 Mycobacterium sp. TH-M82
ACCGGAACCCCAGGGTGAACATGTCGGAGTCCGAGCGAATCCCGGGGTAGCGGAACAGGTCCCAGGTGCCGCCCAAGTCGTCGCGGCGCTCCAGAACGGCGTAGCTCTTGATCGGGCAGCGATCCTGCAGATGCCAGGCGGCGCTGATACCGGAGATGCCGGCGCCGACGATCACAACGTCGAGATGCTCAGTCATGACACCACGCTATCAACACGGTGTTGGCTTAGTCAACGTGGTGTTGAGATTATCTACGCCGTGTAAACTGGCCGTCGTGGCCGGCCCAATTCAGACGCACGCGCGTGGACGCCGCTCGGCACGTCCATCCGGTGACGACCGGGAACTGGCAATCCTGGCCACCGCCGAACGGCTACTGGCACAGCGGTCGCTGGCAGATGTCTCGGTGGACGATCTGGCCAAGGGGGCCGGCATCTCCCGGCCCACGTTCTACTTCTATTTCAAGTCCAAGGACGCCGTGCTGTTGTCGCTGCTGGAGCCGATGATCGCGCGGGCGGACTCCGAGTTCGACGGGGCGGTGCAGCGGCTGCCCGCCGACCCGCGCGGGGTGTGGCGCAGCGGGATCAAGGCGTTCTTCATCGCATTCGACGCACATCGCGCGATCGCCCGCGCCGGCGCCGAGGCGCTCGCGGCGAGTCCGGAGTTTCGGGCCATCTGGAACGGTCACATGGCCAAGTGGATCGAGCAGACCGCGGCCTTGATCACCGCCGAACGGGATCGCGGCGCGGCACCGGACACCATCCCCGCCCGGGACCTTGCGACGTCGCTGAACCAGATGAACGAACGCACCATGATGACGACGCTGGCCGGCGAGCACCCGGCGGTGGAACAGGACCGAGTGGTCGACACGCTGGCCCACATCTGGGTCACCAGCATCTACGGCGAGACCGCCCGACCTCAACTGAGCGCGCTTGAAGAAACCAGCTGCTGCTAGTGCGCGAAATGCCGAGCACCGGTGAGGTACAGCGTCACCCCGGCCTCCGCGGCGGCCGTAGTCACCTGTTCATCGCGGACCGAGCCGCCGGGATGCACAATCGCGGACACTCCGGCTGCCGTCAGCATCTGCAGCCCGTCCGGAAACGGGAAGAACGCATCGGAGGCCGCGACTGCGCCGCGCACCCGGGCGCCCCCGCGCTCGACCGCCAGCCGCGCCGCGTCGACCCGATTGACCTGTCCCATGCCGATACCGACGGTGGCCCCGTTCGCGGCGACCACGATCGCGTTCGACTTGACCGCGCGGCAGGTCCGCCAGGCGAACGACAGATCCGCCAGCATCGGCGGATCCGCCGGCGACCCGCTTGCCAGGGTCCAGTTCGCCGGGTTGTCGCCGGGCGCATCCAACGTGTCACGTTGCTGGACCAGTAGCCCGCCACTGAGCTGACGCAGCTCTGCTCCGCCGCGCAGCGGCTCGGGTGCAACCAGCACCCGGATGTTCTTCTTGCGCGCCAGCACATCGACAGCGCCCGGAGCGTAGGCGGGCGCGACGATGACTTCGGTGAAGATGGCGCTCACGCACTCCGCCATCTCGACGCTCACCTCGGTGTTGGCCGCGATCACCCCGCCGTAGGCGCTTTGCGGATCGCACTCGTGCGCCTTGCGGTGGGCGTCGGCGACGGAGACCGCTGAGACGGCGATTCCGCAGGGATTGGCGTGTTTGATGATCGCCACACAGATCTGCTGGTGATCGAAGGCCGCCCGCCAAGCCGCGTCGGCGTCGGTGAAGTTGTTGTACGACATGCCTTTTCCGTGCAGTTGATCAGCCTGCGCCAGACCGGGCCACGCACTAGGGTCGTTGTACAGTGCCGCCTGTTGGTGCGGGTTCTCGCCGTAACGCAACTCGGACGTGCGGTGATAGGTCCGTCCGATCCACTCCGGTAGGACTGGGGACGCCTCTTCCGGCGTCAGGGTCGACGACATCCAGCTCGCGACCGCGACGTCGTACTCAGCGGTGTGCCGAAACGCCAGTGCCGCCAACCGCTTCCGCTGATCGAGCGTGAACCCGCCGGCGGCCACCGCCACGAGCACACCGTCATACCCAAGCGGATCGACCACTACCGCGACACTTGGATAGTTCTTCGCCGCGGCTCGGACCATCGACGGGCCACCGATGTCGATCTGCTCGACGCACTCATCGACAGCCGCACCGGAATCCACGGTTTCGCTGAATGGATACAGGTTGACCACCACGAGTTCGAAGGGTGCGATCCCGAGTTCGGCCAGTGCCGCCCCATGCTCGGCTTTGCGCAGATCGGCGAGAATACCGGAGTGTACCCGGGGATGCAGCGTCTTCACCCTACCTTCAAGCACTTCCGGAAATCCGGTCAACTGCTCCACCGGCGTCACCGGAACTCCCGTCGCAGCAATCGCTTTCGCGGTAGATCCGGTGGAGACGATCTCGATGCCCGCCGCGTGCAAGCCACTGGCCAGCTCCACCAGTCCAGTTTTGTCGTAGACACTGACCAGCGCCCGGCGTATCGGCCTTCTGGAAAGATCCCGGTCGCCATCGCCACTCATCCTATCGTCGCCTTTCGTCCGGTCCAGGTCACGCCGTGGGTCGCCAGCTCGGCTAGCACGTCCACCAGGAGCTTGCGCTCCACTACCTTGATACGTTCATGCAGGACGCCTTCGTCATCGCTGTCGAGCACCGCGACCGGTTCCTGGACCAGGATCGGCCCGCTGTCCGTGCCGGCGTCGACCAGGTGCACGGTGCAGCCGGTGACCTTCACCCCGTAAGAGAGTGCATCCGGCACTGCGTGCGCCCCTGGGAAGGCCGGCAGCAGCGAAGGGTGGGTGTTGACGACCCGCCCGAGGAACTGGGAAAGAAACTGCGGTCCAAGAAGTCTCATAAATCCGGCGGAGACCACCAGATCTGGGGAGTGTTTGGCGGTGGTATCGGTGATAGCGGCATCCCAGGCCTGCCGGTCGGGGTAATCAGCCGGCCGGACGGTGAACACCGGCAGCGCGGCGGTGCCGGCGATCTCGGTGGCCCGGCAGTCGCGATCTGCGCCGACTGCGACCACCCGAGCCGGGTAGTCACCCACGGCGGCGTCGAGCAACGACTCCAGCAGTGACCCGGTTCCCGAGGCCAACACCACCAGCCGGGCCGGTGCGCTCGGGGGCACACGGATCGGTCGCACCACGCCACGAGCCTAGTCCGGCGACGATGCGCGCCCGAACGGCACGCTGAGGAGCCGGACAATCAAGCACAGTCCGGCGACGATGCGCGCCCGAACGGCACGCTGAGGAGCCGGTGTAACCTCGCGATGCTAGGGTGACCGTTCGTCGTGGGCCGGGCCGGTTTCGTCGTCGCCGGTACCGAAAGCGTCGTCATCGGTGAACATCTCATCTTCGGCGTCCTCGATCCGCTCGGCCGGTCCGCCCGCTTCAGCCGGCTCGACGGGTTCCGGAACGCGTTCGGCCCCACCCTCCGGCGTCGCCACCACGACTGCCGGCGGTGTCGGCGGGGCTGCGAGCCGGTGGCTGATGCCGCCGGCCATCGCAACCGTTACCGCACCGATGACCGCGAACCATCCGAAGACCGCAATTCCAAAGGTGGACTGGTCCACCCCGACGTCGCCGAAGTTACCCAGCCGGCCACCTCCGGCATAGGCGAGCAAGGCCATCGTCAGTGCCGCAGCTACCGCTGCGACCAGCAACTTCGCCATCGCTGAGATTAGGGGCAATGCGCGCCGCGCACACTGCTGCCCGACCGCAACGCCAGAGGACGCGGCGATGATCAACAGCGCCACCCATGCCGGCCCCAGCGGTGGGGTCGGCGCCGCGGCCAGGATCGGCAGCGCCGGGATGTCGCCGCCGAGGACCGTGAAGGAGCTGAACGTCGCGAATCCGAGATGTGCACTGGACCCCACCGCCATCGCCGTGGTGCCGACGATCACGTTGGGTATGTACAGCATCGACATCAAGGTAAGGCTGAACTGACCGAATGCCGAGTCGGTGATCCCGTAGAGCTCGTGCATGGTCGCCCAGTGCAGCATCAGAGATCCGGTCGTCACCACACCGGACAACCCGACCAGCGCCAGAACGCCGGCGGCGGCGGCGCGTAGCGAGTCAGCCAGCCAGTCGGGCAGCGGTGGCGCCGACAGCACTCGTCGGCCTACCCGCGAACCCACACCGATCGTCGCGCCGATCGCGTGGACCACCAGAACGTGCGCGAAGGCCCCTAACGCGCTGGGCGTCTGCAACTCGGTGATCACCGACGCCGCATCGTGGATGATCGCCAACGCGATGGCCGCAACGAGTAGCGGTCCGCCCACCGCGCACGCCACGATCCAGCGGATGACGAACCAGGAGGCACTGGCGGCGGTGGCCTGTGCGGTGGTGCGCGCAGTTCCGGCCACCATCAACAGCACCGGAAGCAGCGGGAGCACCCCCAGTTTCCGGCCGCCGATCGAGATCGGCACCTGATGGACACCCAGCCATATGCTGGCAATCGCGCCCGGTCCCCCGGTCATGTCGCTGTTGGCGATCAGCAACTGCAGCAACGTCACCGCAGCGATGGTCACCAAGGCCACCACGGCCGGGCCGAACGCCACCCGCACCAAGTCGCGTGCCGTGCCTGCGCTCGCGCTGTCCGCCACCGGTGTCAGGTTTCGTGCACGCGGTTAACGTGGCGCATGGGCGCCCCGTTAGGGCTGCGTAGGCTCTGACGGGGCAGAAGACGAGGTCTGGGGATCCTGGGGACCCTCGCCGCCCGGTTGCTGGCCCTGGCCACCCTGCGACTCTTGGCTGCCGGTCGCGGAACCACCGGTGGGCGGCGGGCTGAAGCTGGGAAACCCGGTCGGCGGGGTGGGTGGGCCCTGCTGGTGGGTGTGTTGTGGCCCGGCGCCGAATCCACCAGTCGACGGCACCGACACCGTTCCGTATCCCCCGGATGGGTAGCCGCCGTATGACGGGTACGCGGACTGCTGCGGGGGCTGGAGTCCGGTTGGTGGGCCCGGCTGGCCGTAATACCCGCTACCCGGCGGCAGCCCGTACTGCGCATACGGGTCGTATTTCGGTCTCGCGACGGGGGCGGTGACAATACCGGCGTCCAGCAGCAGCACACTGGTGGCCGCGACGGCCTGCCCGACGATGAAAGCCAGCACCAGCCACAGCGCCCACCCGACCGAATAACCGTTGTCTCCCGCGGAGACGGTCCGTTTTATCGCCAGCAGCGCTGCCAGCACCGCGAGCACCGCGACGATGGCCGTGTAGTTCCTTGCTTTGGGTAGCAAGCCGACCATGGCCAGCAGTGCGGCCAGCACGGCTAACAGCACGGCTGGCCCGGCGTTGCCGGTCAACCCGGCAATCCCGCCGCCGTTGAGCGTCAACATCTGCCCGAAGCTCGCCAGATAGGTGGCCAGCCCCAGCACCGCGACCACTGCCTGTAGGTACTGCGGCAATCTACTGACGCTGTCGGCGGGCTTGGCGAATGACGGATTCGAGGCTCCGTAGGAACCTGGCGGTTGCGCAGATTGATATCCGGGACTACCGGGCGGGTAGCTCATAGCGTCTCCTGTTTTGGTCCTGCGCTGTTCGGGTATGGCGGCGCGGCTCGTCCGTCCACGCTAGCGCACGCCCTCATCGGTGCGGTCACGCCTGGCCCGCGGTTGCTTGGCGCACTGACACACGTTCTAATCACCGGCATGGACTACGGGCTCGTGCTGTTCACCAGTGATCGCGGTATCACTCCGCCGGCGGCCGCCAAGCTCGCCGACGACCATGGCTTCCGATCGTTCTACGTGCCCGAACACACCCATATACCGGTGAAACGCCAGGCCGCGCATCCGACGACCGGGGACGCGTCGCTGCCCGACGACCGTTATCTGCGCACCCTGGACCCGTGGGTCAGCCTGGGTGCGGCGTCTGCGGTCACATCGCGGGTCCGGCTGGCGACCGCGGTGGCGCTGCCGGTCGAGCACGATCCGATCACCCTGGCGAAGTCCATCGCCACCCTCGATTATCTGTCCGGTGGGCGGGTAAGCCTCGGCGTCGGGTTCGGCTGGAACACCGACGAACTCGCCGACCACGGCGTGTCGCCGGGGCGTCGGCGCACCATGCTGCGCGAGTACCTCGAGGCGATGCGGGCGTTGTGGACCAGAGACGAAGCCACCTACGAAGGGGAATTCGTCAGCTTCGGCCCCAGCTGGGCCTGGCCCAAGCCGGTGCAGTCGCGCATTCCGGTGCTGGTCGGTGCGGCCGGCACCGAGAAGAACTTCACCTGGATCGCCCGCAGTGCCGACGGCTGGATCACCACGCCGCGCGACATCGACATCGATGGGCCGGTCAAGCTGCTGCAGGACATCTGGACGGCCGCCGATCGCGACGGGACACCCCAGGTGGTGGCGCTGGATTTCAAGCCGATCCCCGACAAGCTGGCGCGCTGGGCCGAACTTGGGGTGACCGAGGTGCTGTTCGGACTGCCGGACCGTTCCGCGGACGAGGTCACCGGCTACGTGGAACGGTTGGCCGGCAAACTGGCAACCCTGGCCTGAGGTCTGCTTCGCGGGACAGCTACCGGCCCTGCAGGATCCGGCGGGCCAGCGCGGCGGTCTCCGACGGGGTCTTGCCGACCTGAACGCCGGCCGCCTCCAGCGCATCCTTCTTGGCCGCCGCGGTGCCCGACGAGCCGGACACGATCGCACCGGCGTGCCCCATCGTCTTTCCCTCCGGAGCGGTGAACCCGGCGACGTAGCCGACCACCGGCTTGGACACGTTCGCCTGGATGAACTCGGCGGCGCGTTCCTCGGCGTCGCCGCCGATCTCACCGATCATCACGATGACCTGGGTGGCCGGGTCCTTCTCGAATGCCTCGATGGCGTCGATGTGGGTGGTGCCGATGATCGGATCGCCGCCGATTCCGATCGCCGTGGAGAAGCCGAGATCGCGTAGCTCGTACATCATCTGGTAGGTCAGGGTGCCGGACTTCGACACCAGCCCGATGGGCCCCGGACCGGTGATGTTGGCCGGAGTGATGCCGACCAGGGACTCGCCGGGGGTGATGATGCCCGGGCAGTTGGGGCCGACGAGCCGGGTCTTGTTGCCGTTGGTCCCCCCTTTTTTCAGGTTGTAGGCCCACGCGTATGCGCTGTCCTGCACCGGAATTCCCTCGGTGATCACCACCAGCAGACTGATCCCGGCGTCGATCGCCTCGACGATGGCATCCTTGGCGAACTTCGGTGGCACGAAGATGGCCGACACGTCAGCGCCGGTCTCTGCCATCGCCTCGGCAACGCCGGCGAACACCGGCAATTTGATGAGCCTTCCGCCTTTGTCTTCATGTGTGACAGTGGTGCCGGCCTTGCGCGCGTTGACGCCGCCGACGATCTGGGTGCCCGCCCGCAGCATGCGGGCGGTGTGGATGGTGGCTTCGCTACCGGTGATGCCCTGGACGATGACTCGGGAGTCCTTGTTGACGAAGATGGACATCGCCTTACCCGTCCTTTCCGGCCCCGACCAGCATGGCCAGCTCGGCGGCTTTGTCAGCGGCCTCGTCCATGGTGTGCATGAGCGTCACCAGCGGATGGTCGGCTTCGGCGAGGATCCGCCGGCCCTCGTCGACGTTGTTGCCGTCGAGCCGGACCACCAGCGGCTTGGTCGCGTTGTCGCCGAGCATCTGCAACGCCTCAACGATGCCGGTGGCCACCGCGTCGCACGCGGTGATACCACCGAACACGTTGACGAACACACTCTTGACCTGCTTGTCGCCCAGGATGACGTCCAGCCCGGCAGCCATCACCGCCGCTGATGCACCGCCGCCGATGTCAAGGAAGTTGGCCGGCTTGACCCCGCCGTATCTCTCCCCGGCGTAGGCGGTGACATCCAGCGTGGACATCACCAGGCCGGCGCCGTTGCCAATGATCCCGACCTGTCCGTCCAGCTTGACGTAGTTCAGACGGTGCTCTTTGGCCTTCAGCTCCAGCGGGTCGGTGGCGTCGCGGTCTTCGAAGGCGGCATGGCCGGGCTGGCGGAAGGCGGCGTTGTTGTCCAGAGTGATCTTGGCGTCCAGGGCCAGAATCTGGTCGTCGGGGGTGCG
>NZ_JBYCKY010000517.1:0-7451 GCF_057473605.1 Mycobacterium sp. TH-M82
CACGGTCGTTGCGAACCCCGGGCCGGCCGGCAACCATGTCCTGCAGCCAGAGTTTGAGCTGGACCACCGGGCGACGCAGCCGGCGTTCCCGCTGCAACGCGCGTCGCATCTTCTCGGGTCGCGCGGTGTAGCACCAGCGGGCCCACGGAGCGTGCGGCCGGGACAGCCGGATGGCGCCGACGACCAGCAGCGGGAGGAAGAACATCCCGGTCAGTCCCGTCCACACCTTGCCTTTGAACACCACCAGCACCGCCAGGGGCAGCGCCGTCACCAGGCCGGCGAACACACCCGTGCGGATCAGCGGCGAGGAGGTGTCACGCCACAGCGACAGCAGGAAAGTCAGCGGGTGAAAACCCAGCACGAGCAGCCCGGTCATCCCGGCCGCGGCGAATACCGCGTCCACCGAGGCGCGGCCGTCCTGTTCCCAGTACACATCGCACAAATGCAGTACCGATGCGTACTCGTCGAGCACCAGCGCTGCGCCGATACCGAAAACAGTGGCAGCCACCGTGAATTCCGACTCATGGCCGTCGACGGACAGGGCCACCAGCGCCACCCCGGACACCATCACCAGGACCACCCCGAATACCACGTGGTGAATGTGCAGCGAGCCGATGTGAACGTTGCGCGGCTGCCACCACTTGCGCGGCGCGGCACTGTCGGCGTGGCTCCGGATGTAACGCACGACGGTGCGCGTCACCAGAAAGGTCACCAGGAATGCGAGCAGGCAGCACAACAGCGGCAGCCTGCCGCGGTCGACGATGTCGTGTTGCAGCCAGTCGAGCACCTGAAAAATCTACGCTGCCCCGGCGCGTGACACTCGGATGAGGCTCGGCGTGGCGTGGACCCCGATAGTCTGATGGTTGACATGAGTCTCTTTCGACGGGTGACCGCGTGGCCGGTGTTGCAGTCACTGGTCGTCGTCGCTCTGGGTTATGCGACGTGGCGGCTGCTGTGCCGCGCAAAGTATCGCATCGACGTCGACGTCTACCGGATGGGTGCGGGAGCCTGGCTGGACGGCCGCCCACTGTATGCCGACGACGCTTTGTTCCACACTGCAGGGGGGCTCGATCTGCCGTTCACCTATCCCCCGCTGGCGGCCATCGCGTTTTGCCCGCTGCGCTGGCTGCCCCTGCCGCTTGCCAGCGCGGCGATCACCTGCACGACGCTGGCTTTGCTGATCGCCACGACGGCGATCGTGCTCGCCGGGATCGGTGTCGAGCTCGGTTCCGAAGTTGCGCCCGAGCCGGTCTGGTTGCAGCGGTGCTGGCTGGCCGGCGCCATCGTGGCGCCCGCAACGATCGAACTCGAGCCGATCCGGTCGAATTTCGCTTTCGGCCAGATCAACGTGGTGCTGATGACACTGGTGGTCGCCGACTGCGTGCCGCGCCGCACGCCCTGGCCGCGCGGCCTGCTGTTGGGCCTGGCGGTCGCACTGAAACTGACCCCCGCGGTGTTTTTACTGTATTTCCTGCTGCGCCGCGACGGCCGGGCCGTGCTGACCACGGTGACGTCCTTCGCCGCGGCGACCCTGGTGGGGTTTCTGCTGGCCTGGCGCGACTCGTGGCAGTACTGGACCGGCACCATCCGTAACACCGACCGGATCGGCGGCGCGGCGCTGAACACCAACCAGAACCTGGCTGGTGCGCTGGCCCGGCTGACGCTCACCGAACAGCAGCGCTTCCTGGTGTGGGCAGCCGGATGCCTGCTGGTGCTGGCGGTCACCGTGTGGGCGACCCGGCGCGTGCTCAGCGCTGAACAACCGATCCTGGCGTTGATCTGCGTAGCCCTGTTCGGGCTGGTGGTTTCGCCGGTGTCGTGGTCACACCACTGGGTGTGGATGCTGCCCGCCGTGGTGGTGACCGGCGTACTGGCTTACCGGCGGCGCGCTCGGCCGCTGGCCGTGCTCAGCGCGGCCGGGGTGGTGCTGATGGTGTGGAGCCCGATCAACTTGCTGCCCGAGCACCATGAGACCACAGCATCGTTGTGGCGCCAACTGGCCGGGATGTCCTACGTGTGGTGGGCACTGACGGTCATCGTCACCGCCGGGATCACGGGAAGAGCCACCACAGTGCCGCGGTCACCGGCGGCGCCGGTCCCGGCATCGCTGCGGGCCGCCGGTTGAGAAGTCAAGCGGAGCCCGCCCCCGGGATCAGCCCATTCAGCCCGCTGCGGTTTCCGGAATCCGGGTGGCCGACTCGCCGGACACTGACTTCTCTTCGGCGCCCTTTTTCACACTCGCCGCATAGATGTCGACGTACTCCTGGCCGGACAGCTCCATCAGCTCGTAGATCACCTCGTCAGTGACCGCTCGTTCGATGAAGCGGTTGCCGGCCAACCCGTCGAACCGCGAGAAGTCCATCGGCTTGCCGAACCGGACGGTCACCCTGCCGAAGCGCCACATCTTGGTGCCGGGCGGATTGACGGCGTCGGTGCCGATCATCGCCACCGGAATGACCGGAACACCGGTGTGCAGCGCAATCCGGCCCAGTCCGGTCTTCCCCTTGTACAGCCGGCCGTCGGGCGAGCGGGTGCCTTCCGGGTACATGCCCAGCAGCTTGCCGTCGGCCAACAGCCGCTCGGCGGTGTTCAGCGCCGCCTGCGCCGAATCAGCGTCGGTGCGGTCGATCGGCACCTGTCCGGCCGCGCTGTAGAACCAGCGGGTAAACCGGCCCTTGAGTCCAGTCCCGGTGAAGTACTCCGACTTCGCAAGAAAGGTGATGCGCCGCCGCACCACCAGCGGAAGGTAGAAGCTGTCCGCGACCGCCAGGTGATTACTGGCCAGGATCACCGGCCCGCTGTTGGGGACGTTTTCCAGCCCCTCGACTGCCGGCCGGCCGAGCAGCGCCAGCAACGGGCCCATGAAGATGTACTTGAACAGCCAGTACCACATCTGCCCTCCCACTTGCCCGCGCACCCCGGAAGATAGTGGTGCTGTGCGCCAACCTTACCTGCCGGGCCGGCCAGTTGCCGACCAGTACGACGACCTCATTCCTCGATGGTGACCGGAATGTGTTGGTAGCCACTCTCGTCCACGCTGCCGGCGGTGGTGTCGGCCCCGCCGCCGGGCGGGCCCTCCGGCGGAGTGGGCGGACCGCTGGTGTCCCGGGCGTCGCCGGCCTCGTTCAAGGCGGCGCGAATCACCGCGAGCAGCCCGACACTGTGCTCGGCGATCACGGTCAGCAGCGGGTGTTCCTCACCGGTCACCAACGCGACCAGCGCACACACCGGACACCACACCTGCTGGCACTTGCCGGGGCCGTCGGCCGACGCCAGCATCGCCGCGGTACGTACCGCGGGGTCGATTCCGTCCAGGATCGCCTGCGCGAGCTTGCGTAACTCGGGACCCAGCTCACCCAGGTCGGGATGGTCGCCGGCGCTCACCTACGCCGCTCCTCCTCATCGCTTCGCTCTGCATCGTCGCCGGCGCTCACCTACGCCGCTCCTCTACCCCGGTCACGTGGGCCACACCTCCGGGTCGGGTCGGAAACGCACCGTCAGCTCACTGCCGCGCAGCGTCGCGTCTGACACCGCGCATCGCCGCAGCACCGACGCCAATCGAACTCGGCGGCGCATTCCGCCCGCGCCGATGATCAAGTCGTCACCGGCGCGGCCCAGCGTGAGTGTGCCCGAGTCGACCTGGGGCAACTCTAGCCGCAGCCGATACACCACACCCAGTCCGACGCCGGACTCTCGTTCCACCACGGGCCGCAATGGTCCCGGCGGCGCAGATCCATCGCGGTGGCGGACGCCGTCGAACAGCTCGCTCAGCGCCTTGGGACCGATCGGCTCGACGGCCAGGTGCGGGACCAACACCAGTGCCACGTCACCGATTGCGGTGTCTAACTCGTTCAGGACGGTCCGCTGCTCACGGATCCGCTCCGCGTACCAGTCGAAGGCCGGGTGGTCGGGCAGGCCACTGTAGGCGTATGAATCGTCTTGCACCAGAATCTGGTTCACGATCAGCTCTTCGACATGCACGCCCATCAACGCCAACGATCCCAGGGTGCGGACCGCCTCGGCGGCCACCACACGTTCGGCGGTCAGCACCAGGTGCGCACCGACCAGCGCCTCGTCGCTCAGCATGGCGATCAGCCGTTCGGCCGCGGCGCTCACCCGCTCGGTCAGCTCGACCAGCCCTGCAGACCGGGCGTTGTCAATCGCCGCGAGCCTGCGGTGCCGTGGCCAGGCCCGCTCGCTATAGAGCGCGATCGTGGCCGGCAGGGTGAGCATCCGCAGCGCGTCGGCGGTGGACGCGCAGTCGACCACGATTTGATCCCACTGTCCGCTCACGGCCAGCTCGCCGACCACGTGCAGCCCGAGCAACTCCTGGATGCCGGGCAGCGTGGAAAGCTCCTCGGGTGCAATGCCGGCCAGCTCAGAATCCGGGAGGCGGGCAGCTAACGGGTCGACCACGTCACGCCAGCGCGCTTCGAGCAGTGCCAGGGTGTCTAGCGCCAGCGCGCCCAGCATGCCGCCGCTGACCTCGACATCGTCGGCATCGTCGACGACGACCCGGACCGGGTCACGTCCCCCGGTCGGCGGAACCGGGACGCCGAGCACGTCACCCAGCGAGTGCGCCTGATCGGTGGAGACCACCAGCACTCGATGACCGGCCCGTGCGGCGGCCACGGCGGTTGCCACCGAGAGAGTGGATTTTCCTACTCCACCTTTACCGACAAACAGACTGATCCGGGCCGGGGTGGGCGTCAGTGGCTCACTCGGACTCACTCGGGCTCACCCGGGACTCGGCTCGTTTCTTCAGATCCTTCAGCGCGGTGTCGGTCAGCCTGCGTTCTGCTTTGCGTTTGAGCAGCCCGATCATCGGGATAGCGAGGTCGACCGAGAGCTCATAGGTGACCTCGGTGCCGGATCCCTTGGGTTCCAGACGGTATTCCCCATCCAGAGCTTTCACCAGCGAACTCGACACCAGCGACCAACGCACCGAGCGCCGGTCAACCGGCCACTCGTAGGAGAACACCAGGGTGTCCTTGAGGACGGCGGCGTCCATCACAAAGCGGGCCACCTTCGGGTAGCGGTCGACATCGGTCTCCAGCACCTCGGCCTCTTTGTACTCCGAGACCCAATCGGGGTAGGAACCGATGTCGGCGATCACGTCCATCACCGTGCCCGGGTCCACCTCGATGAAGATGGTTTGTGCCGTTTTGTCCGCCACGTGATCGTTTCCCCAGTCATCTGCGCTCGCCACCAGTCCTTCGGTGTGAAACGGTACCCGCCAGGCCCGGCGCTGATCCGGTTAGGCCAGCGCCGGTGCAACACCGACCGGCCGGGAGCGTTCCAGAGTTTCCTTCACCGCGAAAGCCATCTTCTTGCCGGCCACCCTTCGGCGATGCGTCATCTTGGCAAGGTTCATCCGGGCCAGTTGCCAACCCGCCCCGGATGGTTCGGCGTGCAGGAAATAATGCAGGATCACGCCATCAAGCGACGGCTCCAGCCAGATCTCCATGGTGCCGGTGAGCGCACCGGTGACCGTCCACCTGATTCCCTTCTCGGCACGGTTCTCGACGACCTGCAGCTGCAGGTCCGGCCACCATCTCCGCCAGCTGGATGGATCGGCGACCGCGGTGCCGGCCTGTTGCGGTGACGCGGCGAGGAACGTCTCGTCCGCGATCTGAATGCTGCTCACCGCCTCAGCTTCACATACCACGGATCGGCGGCGCACCCGGACAACTAGGGTGAAGGCAAGTCGCGATGTAGGAGAGGCCAGCACAGTGCGTGAATTCACCGCCCCCGCGTCGTTCACCGTCGATGAGCACGACAACGTCGTCGCCGTGGTCTTCGAGTACGAGCGCACCGACCCCGACCTGGTCATTTACCAGCGGTTGGTCGACGGAACCTGGCGGGACGTCACATGCGCAACCGCGGCCGCCCAGATCCGCGCGGCCGCGCTGGGTTTGATCGCCCAAGGGGTGCAGCCCGGTGACCGGGTGGCCGTCTTTGCGGCCACCCGTTACGAGTGGGCGGTCCTCGACTTCGCCATCCTGGCCACCGGTGCGGTCACCGTCCCGATCTACGAAACGTCGTCGGCGGAGCAGGTGCGCTGGGTGATGCAGGACTCGGGCGCGGTGATGCTGTTCGCGGAGACCGCTGCACACGCAGACATGGTCAACCAGCTCGCCGACGACCTGCCGGCGCTGCGCCGGGTGCTGACCATCGACGAGTCGGGGACCGGCGCGCTCGATGCGCTCACGCAGGCCGGCGCGTCGGTGGAGCCGGACGAGCTGGCCGCGCGACTTTCGGCACTGCGCGCCGCTGACGCGGCCACGCTGATCTACACATCGGGCACCACGGGCCGGCCCAAGGGCTGCCAGCTCACTCACGCCAACCTGGTCTATGAGGTACGCGGCACCAAGGCCGCGTTGCCGACCCTGTTGACCGAGGGTCAGCGCCTGCTGGTTTTCCTGCCACTGGCCCACGTACTGGCCCGAACGCTGATGCTCGGAGCGTTCGCCAACAAGGTGATCGTCGGGTTCACCAGCGACATCAAGAACCTGCTGCCGATGTTCGCGGCGTTCAAGCCGACGGTGGTGGTCTCGGTGCCGCGGGTGTTCGAAAAGGTGTACAACACCGCCGCGCAGAACGCCGCGGACGGTGGGAAGGCCCGGATTTTCGAGCGCGCCGCCCAGACCGCGGTGGACTGGAGCGAGGCCGCCGGCGATGGTCGGCCGGGGGGCCCGGGGCTGTTGCTGCGCGCCAAGCACGCGGTGTTCGACCGGCTGGTTTACCACAAGCTGCGTGCGGCGCTGGGCGGCGACTGCCGCGCCTCGGTTTCCGGCGGGGCGCCGCTCGGCGAGCGGCTGGGCCACTTCTACCGCGGCGTCGGCCTGACCATCTACGAGGGCTACGGGCTGACTGAAACCACTTCCGCGATCACCGTCAATCCGGTCGGCGCCATGAAGGTCGGCACAGTCGGAAAGCTGGTGCCCGGCAACAGCATGCGCATCGCCGAGGACGGCGAGCTGCAGGTGCGCGGCGGTGTGGTGTTCAGCGGCTACTGGCGCAACGAGCAGGCCACCGCCGAGGCGATGTCCGACGGCTGGTTCAAAACCGGGGACCTCGGTGCCATCGACGATGACGGCTACCTGAAGATCACCGGCCGAAAGAAGGAGCTCATCGTCACCGCGGGCGGTAAAAACGTCGCCCCGGCGGTGCTGGAGGACAAACTTCGGGCGCATCCGCTGATCAGCCAGGCGATGGTCGTCGGCGATGCCAAGCCGTTCGTCGGCGCATTGATCACTATCGACCCCGAGGCGTTCGGCGGCTGGAAGCAGCGCAACGGCAAAGACGCCGACGCGTCGGTTGGCGACCTCGCCACCGACCCCGATCTGCTGGTCGAAGTGGATGCCGCCGTCAAACAGGCCAATCTTTCGGTCTCGCATGCCGAGTCGATCCGCAAGTTCGCGATCCTGCCGGTCGACTTCACCGAAGCC
>NZ_JBYCKY010000518.1:0-1687 GCF_057473605.1 Mycobacterium sp. TH-M82
TGAGCCCCCAGTTCCGTTCCCGGGACGCCTCGCAGGCGTGAAAATGGTGTCGGGTCGCCTGCCGACGCCGACGTTTCCTTGGGACCTGTGAGCCCGCACGTGAGCCTGGGCGCCGGGGCCCGACCTGAGAAGGGTCACGCACTGTTGCTTCGAGCACGCCGGTCAGAATTTCGGTATCCCTTGACCGAGGCCCCCAGGCGACCCGCTCTAGGAGCATGTCAACTGGATTGGAGGGCAAGCGAATTGAAGCGCAAGCAGGTTCCGATGCCGGGGCTGCAGGAGATACCCGACGCTGAGCACGAGTTGGTGCTCGAACGAGTCGCGGCCATCGACGTGGCCAAGGCATTCGGCAAGGTATGTGTACGAACACCGCAGGGCAACCGGCGAGTCAGCAAGGTCTGGGACGCTGAGGCCACCACCGGTACGGTCACCGAGCTGGCCGACCAGCTCATGGAGCTGGGTGTGGAGAAGGTAACCCTGGAATCGACGTCGGATTATTGGCGCATCTGGTACTACCTGCTGGAAGCGGGCGGGTTGGATGTGCAGCTGGTCAACGCCCGCGATGTCAAAAACGTCCCGGGCCGACCCAAAACCGACAAACTCGACGCTGTCTGGCTGGCTAAACTCACCGAGAAGGGCTTGCTGCGGCCCAGTTTCGTGCCACCGGCCCCGACCCGACAGCTACGTGACTACACCAGGCTACGCACGGACCTGACCCGGGAACGCGCCCGGTGCTGGCAGCGGCTGGAGAAACTGCTTGAAGACGCCCTGATCAAGGTGTCATCAGTCGCCTCGACACTGGATACCCTCTCCGCGCGTGACATGGTCGAAGCCCTCATCGCCGGCGAACGCGATCCACGGCGGCTGGCCGATCTCGCCCGCGGCCGGATGAAGACCAAACGCACCGCACTGATCAAGGCTCTCGATGGGCGCTTTGATGACCACCACGGCGAACTGGCGCGAATCCTGCTCGATCAGATCGACATGCTCTCGGTGCAGATCACCACACTGACCACCCGCATCGACGAACTCCTCGCGGCCGTCGAACCGGGCGACGATGACACGGGCGGTGGCGCTGACAACCGGATCGCCGAGCCGCCCCGCAGCGAATTGTCTGCCGTGGAGCGGCTCAGCGAAATCCCCGGTATCGGCCCAACGACGGCGCAAATCATCCTGGCTGAAATCGGACTCGACATGAGCCAATTTCCCACCGGGGCGCATCTGGTGTCGTGGGCGAAACTGTGCCCGCGAACCATCCAGTCCGGGCCCGTCACCCGCGGTGGCAAGACCGGCAAGGGCAACCCCTACCTCAAGGGCGCACTCGGTGAGGCCGCCGTCGCAGCCGCCAAAACCGACACCTTCCTCGGTGAACGCTACCGGCGCATCGTCAAACGCCGAGGAAAACTCAAAGCCCTGGTCGCGGTCGCCCGCTCCATCCTTGTCATCGTCTGGCAGCTGCTTTCTGATCCCACCGCCCGATTCCACGACCTTGGAGCCGACTACCACGCCCGCCGAATCAACGTCGAACGCCGGTTACGCAGCCACATCGCCCAACTGACCGCGATGGGCTACCGAGTCACCGTCGAACCCGCCGCCTGATCTGACCACAACGCGGCCAAAGACACCCGGCTACGCAAGCTCCGCCGGGTAGCTGTCGCCTGCCCACTCACCCTGGGGATTTTCCGGT
>NZ_JBYCKY010000519.1:0-5477 GCF_057473605.1 Mycobacterium sp. TH-M82
GCCGCTGCGCGGTGATCCGCCTGATCGAGGTCAGCGGCACCCGCTCGTCCCCGTCGGGCTGACTGCGTACCGGCACCAGCGCACCGGTTGCGGCACCTTCTAACGGTGCGGTAGGCGCCGGGACACCGGTGCGCTCGGCGATGACGGCATCGATGTCGGCCCGCACGATCCGGCCGCCGGGGCCGGTGCCGGTGATCGCGGTCAAGTCGATGCCGTGCTCGCGTGCCAGCGACCGCACCAGCGGGGTCGCCCGGATCTGCGGCTCGGCTGCGGGCTCCGGCGGCCCTACCGGCCGCTGCACGTCCGCGCTGGGCGCGGTGGTGCTTTGCGTTGTGGGGCTTGGTGATTGCGCTACAGATTGCGCCACGCCGTCGGCTGGCTGCGTCTCGATGACGGCGATGGGCTGGCCGATCGGCACCGTGGCGCCCTCTTGGGCGATGATCCGGGTCAGCACGCCGTCGTCGTAGGCTTCCATCTCCATGGTCGCCTTGTCGGTCTCGATTTCGGCGAGTATGTCGCCGCGCTGCACCCGGTCGCCTTCGTGCTTGAGCCAGGAGCTGATAACCCCCTCGGTCATCGTGTCCGACAGTCGCGGCATCAAGACGTCTGGCATCAACGGTTCCTTGTCAGTAGCGGAAACGGGTGGCGTCGAGGATCTCGCGAATGACTTTGGTCAGGTCGGCGGCGTCGGGCAGCGCCGCCAGCTCGAGCGGCTTGGCGTAGGGCAGCGGGACTTCGGCGGCGGCGACCCGGCGCACCGGTGCGTCGAGGTAGTCAAAAGCGCCTTCGGCGATGGTCGCGGCGATCTCCGCACCCACCCCGTAGCTCAGCCAATCGTCTTCCAGCACAACGGCCCGGCTGGTTTTGCGGACCGAGGCGCAGATCGTCTCCCGGTCCAGCGGCCGCAGGCTGGACAGGTCGACGACTTCGATCGACACCCCGTCGGCCTCGAACTGGCGGGCGACGTCCAGCGCGATCACCGTGGACCGCGAGTAGGCGACCACGGTCAGGTCGGTGCCCCGCTTGGCCACCGTGGCCTTCCCGATCTGTCCGAGCTGTTCGCCGTCGGGCACCTCGCCCTTGGTGTTGTAGAGCGCCAGGTTCTCCAGGAACAGCACCAGGTCGTCGTCGCGAATGGCGGTGGCCAGCATCGCCTTGGCGGCGGCCGGGGTGGCGGGTGCGACGACCTTCATGCCCGGCACGTGCGCATACCAGACTTCCAGGTTCTGCGAATGGGTCGCCGCCAGTTGCTGTCCGCCGCCGCCCGGCGTGCGGATCACCATCGGCACCGAAACCTGGCCGGCGAACATGGCGTGCATCTTTGCGGCGTGGTTGACGATCTGATCGATGGCCAGCAGCGAGAAGTTGATCGTCATGATCTCGACGACGGGCCGCATGCCGAGCATCGCCGCCCCCATGGCGGCACCGACGAAGCCCTCCTCGCAGATCGGTGTGTCGATGACCCGGGTGGGGCCGAACTCGGCGAGCAGTCCGGCGGTGATCTTGTACGAGCCCTCGAAGACGCCGATCTCCTCACCGATCAGGATGACCGACTCGTCGCGCTGCAGTTCCGAGCGCAGCGTGTCGTGCAGCGCCTGCCGATAGGTCATCTCAGGCATCTGCGCCACTCCGTGCCATCGCTACGCTTGGCATCATCGCCGGCGCGGTCATCGCGGGCTAACCACCGGATCGCCCGGAAGTTGCTGTGGCGCATTGGCAACCGGCGTCGCATAGACGTAGTCGAACAGCTGGGAAGGCTCCGGGTCCGGACTGGAGTCGGCGAAGTCCACCGCGGCGTCGACCTGGGCCTCGGCCTGGTCGTCGACGGACCGCGCACCCGCCTCGTCGAGGACGCCGGTCTCGATCAGCCGGTGACGAAACGCGGGCACCGGGTCCAGCTCGCGCACCCGCTCGGTCTCTTCGCGGGAGCGGTACCTGGCCGGGTCCACCACCGAGTGGCCGCGAAGCCGCTGACATACCGCCTCGATCAGGCCCGGTTGGCGTTTGGTCCGGGCGCGCAGCAGCGCGGCCCGCGTCGCGTCGCGCACGGCGAGAACGTCGTCGCCGTCGACGCGTTCCCCTGCAATCCGGTAGGAGCATCCCCGCTTGTACAGGTCCGGTTCGGCCGCGGCCTTCTCGACCGGGGTACTCATGCCCAGACCGTTGTTGACGATCACGTAGACGATCGGCAGCCGCCACAGCCCCGCCAGGTTGATCGCCTCGTGGAACGCGCCGATGTTGGTGGTGCCGTCGCCGAGCACGCACATCACCGCTTCCGCGTCCGGGCCGGGCGCGCCGCGGTAGGTGAGTGCCAGCGCGGCGCCGGTCGCGGGCGGTATCTGGCCGCCGACGATGCTGTACCCGCCGAGTAGCCGCAGTTTGCGGTCGAACATGTGCATCGAGCCGCCCCGCCCCCCCGACGCCCCGGTGACCTTGCCGAACAGCTCGGCCATCACGCGGCCCGGTTCAAGGCCACGGGCCAGTGCGTATCCGTGGTCGCGGTAGGTGGTGAACAGGTAGTCGTTCGCCTGAAGCGCGGCCATCAGACCGACGACGGTGGCCTCCTCACCCAGATTCAGATGGCAGTACCCGCCGATTTTGGCGCGCTGATACATCTGCGACGCGCGCAGTTCGAACGCGCGGATCAACGCCATCTGCCGGTAGTAGCGGCGAAGCGTCTCGGGGCTGTCCGCTTCAGGCACCGGGCGGTTGCTCCTGCAGTTCGAACTGCTCGTTGGTCGCGTGACACCGCGAACACAGGCTCGGTGGATGCTCGCCGCGCACCGGCTCGCCGCAGACCCGGCACACCCACTCGGTCGCCATCATGGCCAGCACGTCATGCAGGCTCACGATTCCCGCCAGCCGGCCCTCGGCCATCACCGGTACCCGGCGAACGCGCCGGTCGATGAGCAGATGGCGAATATCGTCGATGGCGCAGTCGGTGGTGACGGTGACCACCGCAGTGGCCATCACATCGCGTGCGGTCGCACCGGTTTTGGCCAGTAAGTCGTATTCGCTGATCATTCCCAGCAGCACACCCTCGGCGCTGACGACCGGCGCCGCGCTGATCCGGTTCTGGGTCAATGTCTGCGCCGCGTGCTGGGTTGTCGCACCGGGACTCACCGTGATCACCGGTGACGTCATGATGTCGCCGGCCGTGGGATGCACAGCTGCAGCCTACGCCGCTGAGTATCGTTGCCGCGGTGGATGCTGTCGGGGCGCTGCCGGTGTTCGCCGACGTCGACACCGGCGTCGACGACGCGCTGGCGCTGGTATACCTGCTGGCCAGCGCCGACGCCGAACTCGTCGGCATCGCCTCGACCGGCGGCAACGTTGCGGTACAACAGGTTTGCCGAAACAATCTTGGGCTGCTCCAGTTGTGCGGGGTCACCGGCGTTCCGGTGTCCAAAGGTGCCGACTCGCCGCTGCACGGCCCGATACACACCGCCGAAAACGTCCACGGCCCTCAGGGTCTCGGGTATGCCGAGCTGACCTGTGACGGTGGCGAACTCACCGGGTATGACGCCGCCACGGCGTGGGTTCGGGCTGCGCGCGAGCATCCCGGGCAGCTGGTGGGGCTGGTCACCGGGCCGTTGACCAACCTGGCGCTGGCACTGCGGGCCGAACCCACGCTGCCCACGCTGTTGCGCCGGCTGGTGATCATGGGCGGCTCGTTCACCGACCGGCCGGCGGCCGAATTCAACATCAGGTCCGATCCCGAAGCGGCCACCGAGGTGTTCACCGCCTGGGGGGCGCAGGGGGTCGCCGAACAGCTTCCGACCGTGTGCGGGCTGGAACTGACCGAGCACATCGCGATGACACCGGCCATTCTGGGCAGGCTGGCAGCGGCGGCGGGCGCGCCGAGCCCGTTGATCCGGGTGCTCGGCGACGCGCTGCGGTTCTACTTCGAGGTGCACGACGAGCGGGGCCACGGATACCTGGCTTACCTGCACGACCCGTTGGCCGCGGCGGTCGCGCTGGATCCTGGGCTGGTGGCGACCCGACCGGCCGCGGTGCGCGTCGAGCTGACGGGCATCCCTGGTCGCGGGCGCACGGTCGCCGACTGGTCCGGTGAGCCCAACGCGCGGATCGGTGTCGACGTCGACCCGCAGGCGTTCTTCGATCGCTACGTCGAACGGGTCGGGTCGTTCGCTCGTCACCGAGCGTGAAGCTGTTGCGAGTTTTTCGCCCGGAACTCGCAACAGCTTCACGCTCGGCGCTCGGCATGGGAGTGGGGACGCCGCTCGGCGCACGGCATGGGGGGTGGCGCGCAGCAGAACGCTACTCGTAGCTGCCTTCCAGATACCAGCGCCGCCGGCGGTAGCGCAGCAGTAGCGCCGTGCCGGCATTGTCGTCTAGGTCGTCTAGTAGCACCTGGGCGCGGGCCACCCGATCCGGGCGGCCAAGACCCGCTTGGCCAGTCAGGTCCGGGTCCCACCAACGCTCGTCGACCGGCCAGGGCCCGGCCCACCAGCGCAGCCGGTCGTCTCGGCCCTGGCCGGCGCCGACCAGGCGGGCCGGCTCAGCGGAGAACAGCCCCCGGCTGGTCACCCTTATCTGGTTGCGGTGGGCGTCGAGCAGTTCCACCGGGTCGTCGAGCAGCACCGCCGGCGACGGCTCGGGCAGCCGGCCCGGCCACGGCTGCCCCGGATCGGCCCGCGGTGCGGGCTCGTCGCCCAGCGGCGCCAAGACGATGCGCTCGGCCGGGCCGCGACCCCCGGACAGCACCGGCACCCGCACCGCCTCCGGGCCGAGCAGGCCCTGCACCCGCACCAGCACCCGCCGGGCGCGCAGCCGGTCTTCTTCACCGGAACCACCCCACCCGCCCCACAGCGGCAGCTGCAGCGCCCCGGCGGCCACCACCTCCACCGGCTGCAGCCGCAACAACGTCACCGGCCCCGGCAGCACAGCAGGTTTGCGGGTGTTCAGCCAGCCGTCGAGCTGCCAGCGCACCCGGTCGGCGGTGGCGTCCTCGGTCAGCGGTTCGGCGCACCGCCACACCCGGGTCAGCTCTTCGCCGCCCTCGGTGACGGCGTGAATGGCCAACCGGGTGCAACCCACCCCGGCCGCGATCAGCGTCTGGTGCAGGGCAGCGGCCAGCGACCGTCCGGCGAACGCCGCGGCGTCGACCCGGTCGATCGGCGGATCGCAGTGCAGCACGGCGTCGAGATCCGGCGGCGGCTCCCGCCCGACCGGTTCGCGCTCCGGCTCGCCGCGGGCGAAACGCTGCGCGACGACCGCGTCGGAGCCGAACCGCGAGGCCACATCGGTGCGCGGCAGCGCGGCGAACTGCCCGATGGTGCGAATTCCCATCCGCCACAACAGGTCTACAAGCTCGCCTCGCCCCGGCCCGGACAGGCTGGGTTCGGTGGCGAGTTGCCGGATCGACAGCGCCGACAAAAACCGCGCGTCGCAGCCCGGCTCTATCACCCGACCGGCGCGGGCGGCGAACACCGCGGTGGACAACCGGTCGGCGA
>NZ_JBYCKY010000520.1:0-10475 GCF_057473605.1 Mycobacterium sp. TH-M82
GCAAGGACGAGGGCGGCCGGCACACGCCGTTCTTCACCAACTACCGTCCGCAGTTCTACTTCCGCACCACCGACGTGACCGGTGTGGTGAGCCTGCCGGAGGGCACTGAGATGGTGATGCCGGGCGACAACACCGAGATGAGCGTGAAGCTGATCCAGCCGGTCGCCATGGACGAGGGCCTGCGGTTCGCCATCCGCGAGGGTGGCCGCACCGTCGGCGCCGGCCGGGTCACCAAGATCATCAAGTGACGCCGGTCTTCTCGACGTGGTAACCAGGAACTAGAACACGTTTCAGTTTTAGCTGCTAGCCTCGTCGGGTGAGCCAAAACCAGACCCTGCAGGGCAGGGTCGCGTTCGTCACGGGTGCCGCCCGCGGCCAGGGCCGGTCGCACGCGGTGGCGCTGGCCGCCGAAGGCGCCGACATCATCGCGCTGGACATCTGTGCGCCGGTGTCCGACAGCATCGGCTACCCGCCGGCCACGCGCGAGGATCTGGTCGAGACCGCCCGGGCCGTGGAGGCGCAGGGCCGCAAGGTGCTGGCGCGCGAGGTCGACACCCGCGATGACGCCGCACTGCGGCGCCTGGTGGCCGACGGCGTCGAGCAGTTCGCCCGGCTGGACATCCTGGTGGCCAACGCCGCGGTGCTGAGCTGGGGCCGACTCTGGGAGCTGTCCGACGAACAGTGGAACACCGTCATCGACGTCAACCTCACCGGTACCTGGCGCACCCTACGGGCCGTGGTGCCGGAGATGATCAAGGCCGGCAACGGTGGATCGATTGTGGTCGTCAGTTCGTCGGCCGGGCTGAAGGCCACCCCGGGCAACGCCCATTACTCAGCGGCCAAGCACGGGCTGGTTGCGCTGACCAACTCGCTGGCACTGGAGGTCGGTGAGTACGGTATCCGCGTCAACTCCATTCACCCGTACTCGGTGGACACCGCGATGATCGAGCCGGAGGCGATGAAGCGGGTGTTCGCCGCACACCCCAGTTACGTGCACAGTTTCGCGCCGATGCCGTTGCAGCCCAACGGGTTCATGACACCCGAGGAGGTATCCGACGTCGTCTCCTGGCTGGCCGGCGATGGCTCGGCAGCCCTGACCGGAGTCCAGATCCCGGTCGACAAGGGCGTCCTCAAGTATTGATGTCCAGTCCGCCCCGCACCGCGTCGAACGCGTCGCCAAGGGCCTGCGGCAGCGCCAACGACTCGTCGGCCAGCCACTGCTCGTAAGCACTGAGCGCAGTTCCCAGCATCACCCACGCAACCGTCTGTGGCAGTAGGTCGGTTGACTTGGCGCCGACGCGGCGAGCCACGAAGTCGGCGATGACGCCGCGCCAGCCGGCGTACATCGTCATCGATGTCATATTCTTACCGGGATTGTGAACGGGCTGACACCCGCTTGTCGAGCCCCTGATGACGAAAGGCAACGCTATGGACCAGGACAAGCAGAACGACACCGACAGTGAACTCGTCGCCGAGAGTCTGGTCGAAGAGGTGTCCATCGACGGGATGTGCGGGGTTTACTGACGTGCCGGCTCTTGCTGCTCGGGCGCGCGCAAACGGCGGCTTCGACCCCGACCGCGGTTGGCGGTTGCATTCGCAGGTGTCGGTGCGGGCCGAACCGTTCGGTGCGCTGCTGTATCACTTCGGAACGCGCAAGTTGTCGTTTCTGAAAAACCGCACCATCGTCGCGGTGGTGGGGTCGCTGGCCGACCATCCCGACGCCCGATGCGCGTGTCGCGCGGCCGGAGTCGATGACACCCAAATGGCCGTCTACCTGCGCGCCCTGGGGGAGTTGGCGGACTCGAACATCCTGGTCCGCAAAGAGGCGGCGGAGTAGTTATGACCGCCATGACAGCCCCTGCATCGGCTCCGCGACTCATCGACCAGTTCGAACACGGACTGGACGCGCCCATCTGCCTGACCTGGGAGTTGACCTACGCATGCAACCTGGCGTGTGTGCACTGCCTGTCCGCGTCGGGCACGCGTGACCCGCGTGAGTTGTCCACCCGGCGATGCAAGGACATCATCGACGAGTTGGAACGCATGCAGGTGTTCTATGTCAACATCGGTGGTGGGGAACCCACTGTCCGGCCAGACTTTTGGGAACTGGTGGACTACGCGACCGCGCACCACGTCGGGGTCAAGTTCTCCACCAACGGCGTGCGGATCACTCCGGAGGTGGCCGCCCGGCTTGCCGCCAGTGATTATGTCGACGTGCAGGTTTCCCTGGACGGCGCCACCGTTGAGGTCAACGACGCCATCCGGGGGCCGGGCTCCTATGACATGGCGATCCGCGCGCTGGAGAACCTGGCCGCGGCCGGATTCGCCGACACCAAGATCTCCGTCGTCGCCACCCGGCACAACATCGGTCAGCTCGACGACTTCGCCGCTCTGGCAGACCGTTACGGTGCCACGCTGCGGATCACCAGGCTGCGGCCGTCCGGCCGGGGGGTCGACGTCTACGAGGAGCTGCGTCCGACCGCGGGGCAGCAGAAGCAGCTGTACGACTGGCTGGTGGCCAAGGGCGAGCGGGTGCTGACCGGCGACTCGTTCTTCCACCTCTCCCCGCTGGGCGACCAGGGCGCCCTGGCCGGGCTGAACATGTGCGGTGCCGGCCGGGTGGTCTGCCTCATCGATCCGATCGGCGACGTCTACGCCTGCCCGTTCGCTATTCACGAGGAGTTCCTGGCCGGGAACGTATTGAGCGACGGTGGGTTCGACAACGTCTGGAAGCACTCGAAGCTGTTCAACGAACTGCGCAACCCGAAGGCCGGCGGTGCCTGCGCCAGCTGCCCGCTCTACGACGCCTGTCGCGGCGGCTGCATGGCCGCCAAGTTCTTCACCGGCCTGCCGATGGACGGGCCCGACCCGGAATGCGTGCTGGGTCACGGCGAGCAGGCGTTGACCCGCGAGCGGGATAAACCGCGCCCCAGCGGCGACCACTCCAGGGAGAAGCGCAGCAGGAGCTCGCGGCAGGCGAGCCGGCCGGCGCCCCCCAAACGTCCCTGCGACGACAGCCCGGTCTAGCCGTGGCGCGCGACATCTGGTTCGAAACTGTCGCCATCGCTCAGCATCGGGCAAAGAAGCGGCTGCCGAAATCGGTGTACTCGTCGTTGATCTCGGCCAGCGAGAAGGGTGTGACCGTCACCGACAACGTGGCGGCCTTCAGTGAGCTGGGCTTCGCTCCGCACGTGGTCGGTGTGACAGAAAAGCGTGATCTGGCGACAACCGTTCTGGGCCAGGAGATTGCACTGCCGGTTGTCATCTCGCCGACTGGAGTGCAGGCGGTCGACCCGCACGGCGAGGTAGCTGTCGCACGGGCGGCGGCAGCCCGGGGTACGGCAATGGGGTTGTCCTCGTTCGCCAGCAAGCCGATCGAAGAGGTCATCGCCGTCAACCCCAAGCTGTTCTTCCAGGTCTACTGGCTGGGTGGCCGCGACGCGATCGCTGAGCGCGTCGAGCGTGCCCGGCAGGCCGGCGCGGCCGGGCTGATCGTCACCACCGACTGGACGTTCTCCCACGGTCGGGACTGGGGCAGCCCGAAGATCCCCGAGCGCATGGATCTGCCGAACATCGTGCGGCTGCTCCCCGAGGCGCTCGCCCGGCCGCGGTGGTTCTTGAAGTACGCGCAGACCCTGCACGCGCCGAACCTGCGGGTGCCCAACCAGGGCCGCCGCGGTGAGCGCGGCCCGTCGTTCTTCGAGGCATACGGGGAGTGGATGGGCACCGCGCCGCCGACTTGGGCGGACATCGCGTGGCTGCGCGAGCTTTGGGCCGGACCGTTCATGCTCAAGGGCGTGATGCGCGTCGATGATGCCAAAAGGGCAGTGGATGCTGGTGTTTCGGCGATCTCGGTGTCCAACCATGGCGGTAACAACTTGGACGGCACACCGGCGTCGGTTCGCGCGCTGCCGGCTGTCGCGGCCGCCGTTGGCGACCAGGTCGAGGTGTTGCTGGACGGCGGCATCCGCCGCGGCGGCGATGTGGTCAAGGCGCTGGCGCTCGGGGCGCGGGCGGTGATGATCGGCCGTGCCTATCTGTGGGGCCTGGGTGCGGCGGGCCAGGCGGGGGTGGAGAACGTG
Source organism: Mycobacterium sp. TH-M82 (assembly GCF_057473605.1). Lineage (NCBI taxonomy): Bacteria > Bacillati > Actinomycetota > Actinomycetes > Mycobacteriales > Mycobacteriaceae > Mycobacterium > Mycobacterium sp. TH-M82. The sequence goes on from NZ_JBYCKY010000520.1 coordinate 4,083, forward strand.
CTCGACATCATGCGCAACGGGATCGACTCGGCGCTGATGGGCCTGGGCCGTGCTTCGGTGCACGAACTCGGCGGCGGCGACGTCCTGGTCCCGCCGGGTTTTGGCCGTGCGCTCGGCGTAGCTCCCGGGTAGGACGACCACCCAGCCGGGTCCCGGTACCTGGTACGCACGTGGCAGGCGGGGCTGACGTGGCCGATTAGTCGGATCCTTCGGATCGTGGTGCACATGCCGGAAAGAAATTATCAATTCAACTTGCCAATAACTGGTCCACCGCAGGTGATTTCGGCTTACGATCGGCGGGTGGCGCTCCCCGGCGAACTCGGTCCACTGACATCGAGCCAGCTAGCGGGAGCGTGGTCGACCGTGCTGGTCCCGGTGGGGTCGACCGAGCAGCACGGGCCGCACCTGCCCCTGGACACCGACACGCGGATAGCGGTCGCGGTCGCGCGGGAGGTCGCGGCGAGGTGCAGCACCGGTCCGCGGGGGCCGTGGCTGGTGGCGCCGGCCATCAGCTATGGCGACAGCGGGGAACACCAGAGTTTCCCGGGCACCATCTCGATCGGCACCGACGCGCTGACGCAGCTGCTGATGGAGTACGGGCGGTCGGCCTGGTGCTGGGCGCGGCGGGTGGTCTTCATCAACGGTCACGGGGGCAATATCGCAGCGTTGCGCTCCGCGGTCGGCCGGCTGCGCTTCGAGGCCCGTGACGTGTGCTGGTGGGCGTGCATCGCGGCGGGTGGCGACCCCCATGCCGGACACACCGAAACCTCGATTTTGCTGCATCTTTCGCCGACAGCGGTGCGATCCGGCCGACGTCGCCCGGGTAATCGGGCCCCGCTGCGCGACCTGATGCCGTCGATGCGTCGCGGCGGAGTGGCGGCGGTGAGCGCGATAGGCGTGCTGGGGGATCCGTCCACCGCGACGGCCACCGAGGGGGAACAGATCTTCAAGGCGATGGTCGACGGCTGCGTTCGAGCCGTCAGCGGCTGGGCGCCCGGTGCTGACGGGATGCTGCGATGACCCAGACCCGGTTGCCGGACGGTTTCGCAGTGCAGGTCGATCGACGGGTCCGGGTACTCGGGCAGGGCTCCACGCTGCTGGGCGGCTCGCCCACCCGGCTGCTGCGCCTGGCTCCGGCCGCTCAGGGGATGCTTTCCGACGGCCGCCTGGAGGTACAGGATGCGGCAAGCGCGCAACTGGCCCGCACCCTGCTCGATGCGACGGTAGCTCACCCCCGACCGTCCGGAGGGCCTTCGCATCGTGATATCACCGTAGTGATTCCGGTGCGGGACAACATGTCCGGGCTCAAACGCCTAATCGCGTCGCTGCGGGGTCTGCGTGTGATCGTGGTCGATGACGGGTCGGCGGTTCCGGTGAGCCAGGATGCCCTCACAGGAGGGCACTGCTGCACGGTCGAGGTGCTACGACACCCGCACAGCCGAGGGCCGGCAGCGGCGCGCAACACTGGACTAGCCGCCTGTACAACAGATTTCGTTGCCTTCCTGGACTCCGATGTGGTGCCGCGGCGTGGCTGGCTGGAGGCGCTGCTGGGCCATTTCTGCGACCCCACAGTTGCCTTGGTCGCGCCACGCATTGTCGCCATGCCGCACAGCGACAAGCTGATCGCGCGCTATGAGGCGGTGCGTTCGTCGCTGGACCTGGGTCAACGGGAGGCGCCCGTCGTTCCGTACGGGACGGTGGCTTATGTCCCTAGTGCGGCGATCGTCTGCCGCAGATCGGCGTTGGGCGAGCTGGGTGGGTTCGATGAGGCACTGCGGTCCGGCGAGGATGTAGATCTGTGCTGGCGGCTGATGGAGGCCGGGTCCCGCCTGCGCTACGAGCCCATCGCCCTGGTGTCACACGACCACCGTATCGAGCTGCGCGACTGGGTTGCGCGCAAAGCGTTCTACGGAGCCTCCGCGGCACCACTGTCGGCCCGGCATCCGGATAAAACCGCGCCGCTGGTGATCTCCGGCCGGTCGCTGCTGGGGTGGGTTCTGGTGGTGATCGGCTCACGCCTGGGCTACCTGGCGTCTTTGGTCGTGGCCATCCTGACCGGCCACCGGATCGGGAAAACCATGCGGGGCAGCGACACCGGGCCGCGGGACGTCGCGGTGGTGACCGGATGCGGCCTGAGCTCGGCGGGGTTGCAGCTGGCATCGGCGATCTGCCGGCACTACTGGCCGATCGCACTGCTGTTGGCGCTGCTGTCGCGGCGCTGCCGGTACGCGGTGTTGACGGCGGCGGTCACCGACGGCGTGGTGGATTGGATGCGTCACGGCACAACCGTCGAACGTGACGAGAGACCGCTTCCCGTGGTGTCTTATCTGCTCCTCAAACGGCTCGACGATCTCGCCTACGGGTTCGGGCTGTGGTACGGGGTATTGCGGGAACGCAACGCTGCCGCCCTCAAACCGCAGATTCGGGCCTGACGGTCACCTTGACGGTTGGCGAACTCCGTAGCGACGTCCTGATCATCGGCGCTGGAAGTGCGGGATGCATTGTAGCCGAGCAGCTTTCGTTGGACAGCAACTGTACGGTGACGGTGTTGGAGGCCGGCGTGGGCCTGGGCGACCCGGCCCTGCTGGCCCAGGTCGCAGATGGACTGCAGTTGCCGGTGGGCACCGCCAGCCCATTGGTGCGGCGTTACCGCACCGAGCTCACCGGGGAGCCCGCCAGCGCGGTGACCATCGTTCGTGGCGCCACTGTCGGCGGCTCCGGCGCGGTCAACGGTGGCTACTTCTGCCGCGGCCTGCCACGTGACTTCGACGGCTTCGGGCTGCCCGGTTGGGCCTGGCCGGACGTCATCGAGAACTTCCGGGCCATCGAGACCGATCTGGACTTCCGCGGGTCGGCGCACGGCGACAGCGGCCCGATCCCGGTCCGCCGAACGCATGAGATATGCGGCAGCACCGAGCTGTTCGTGACCGCTGCGCAGGACTTCGGCTTCGCCTGGATCGACGATCTCAACGATACCCACGGAAAACCCACGATTCCGCCGGGGGTGGGTGCGGTCCCGCTCAACATCGTCGACGGTGTGCGCACCGGGCCGGGGATGGGCTATCTGCTCCCGGCGCTCGGGCGCCCAAACCTTGCATTGTTGACGCAGACCGCCGCGGTTCGGCTGGAGATCACCGCCGGTCGCGCCGCCGGCGTGGAAGCGGTAGGCCCGGCTGGCCCCGTGCGCGTGGCGGCAAGCCGAATTATACTGTGCGCCGGTGCGATTGAATCCGCGCATCTCTTGATGCTCTCCGGTATCGGCGACGAGGCGATGCTGCGCAACGTCGGGGTCGAGGTGGTAGCCCCGTTGCCGGTGGGGATGAGCTGCAGCGATCACCCGGAGTGGGTGCTGCCGGTGGACTGGGCGGTGCTGGCGGGCAGGCCGGTTCTGGAGGTGGTTCTGCACACTGACGACGACGTCGAGATCCGGCCGTATACCCGTGGATTCGTGTCGATGATGGGTGAGGTGCCGTTGGGGCGTCCGGACCGGCCGCATATTGGTGTGGCGCTGATGCAGCCACGCTCGCGTGGTCGGTTGACGCTTGTTTCCGCGGATCCGGGCATACCGCCGCGTATCGAACACCGTTACGATTCGGATCCTGACGACGTTGCCGCACTGCGCCGGGGTGCTGCGCTGATCCGCGAGATCGTGGGGGCGGTAACGGGGGTGGGCCAGCCGATCTGGTCGACCTCACAGCACCTGTGTGGCAGCGCGCCGATGGGAACTGTGCTGGACTCGCGGTGCCGGGTCCGCGGAATCGACGGCCTGTGGGTGGTCGACGGGTCGGCGCTGCCTGCGGTCACCAGCCGTGGGCCGCATGCCACCATCGCGATGCTTGCGCACCGGGCTGCGGAGTTCATCGGGGGCGCAGCCGGTATCGAACCGGAAGGTGCTTGACCCGGCCGCCAGCTGCGCCTCCTGCAGGTCATCAGCAGCGGGCGCGGCTCGTTGATCCGCAACACGTTGTCACGTTCGATGCCCATGATGTCCGCGTGCTTGGTGATCGCCCAGAACGGCCGATACGGCGGGCAGTCCATCAGGGAGACCGGCGCGTGAGCACGCAGATGGGTCAGCGCCGCATGCAGCCGCGGCTCGTCGGCGTAGGCCGTCGGATCGGCGAATACCTTGGCGGCCTGGTCAACTATCGGCACGCTCATCGTCAACTCCTCACCGAGCCCGGGAGATTTCCGGCATGGGCCGGCGCTGTCGATTGTCGGCGGTCTCCGATGTTACTGGGACGGTTTCCGACGATCCGCCGACCGTGTTCCGCAACCCCCTTAAGCTTGAAGTTCGTGGCGATCGGATCAGCTCGTGGCCTAAGCGCCGGTGTTGCCGTGCTGCTGCTGGCGGGGGTGCTGGCGACCGGGTGCGCGCGCGGCGGCGGCGCAACGCCGCAGTCGCCGCGGCCGGGCGCTGAGATCTGGCTGGACGCCGCCGTGGTGCCCACCGCGGCCGGAATGGTACGGGGTGTGGTCGGTCGGGATCACCGCCTGTTTGAGGGCATCCCCTACGCGGCTCCGCCGGTGGGGCCGCTGCGTTGGCAGCCGCCGCAGCCGCCGGTGCCGTGGCCCGGGGTGCGCGACGCCCAGAAACCCGGTCCGTGGTGTGTTCAGGAGGTCGGGGACGCCCCGGTCGCGGGCGCGCTGACGCGCGAGGACTGCCTGACCCTCAATGTGTGGACCCCCACTGGCACCGCCTCCGGGCCCCGGCCGGTGCTGGTCTGGATTCACGGCGGCGGCTTCGTCAAGGGCAGCGGTGACATCTATGACGCGCAGCGGTTGGTCACCCGCGGCGACGTCGTCGTCGTCACCCTGAACTACCGGTTGGGGGCGCTCGGATTTCTGGCCGACCCCGTGCTGGAATCGACCCGCGGGGAGGGCAACTACGGCCTGGCCGACCAGCAGGCGGCGCTGCGCTGGGTTCGCGACAACATCGCCGGCTTCGGCGGCGACCCGACCAAGGTGACCATCGCCGGAGAATCCGCCGGCGCGATGTCGGTCTGTGATCACCTGGCTGCGCCCGATTCGGCGGGCTTGTTTCGGGCGGCGGTCATCCAAAGCGGGCCGTGTCAGGCGCAGGTCGACCTGGCGACCGCGGAGCGGATCAGCCGCGACTACGCCGCATCGATGGGCTGCGCCAGGGCAGATGTCGGGGCGGCCGCAGCTTGCCTGCGGGAACTGCCGGCCGGTGCGCTGGCCAAGCCGCTGTGGTATGCGCGCTTCGGCACCGACCGGCTGAGCGGTCCGGTTATCGGTACCAGGGTGCTGCCGGTGGATCCGGTTCGCGCGTTCGCCGACGGACCTGCCGCCCGGGTGCCGGTCCTGATCGGCATCAACCGTGACGAGTTCACCATGTTCGTGGCGCTGCGGTACCTGTCGGAGGGTCGAGAGCTCAGCGCTGCGGAGTACCCCGGCGTGTTGTCGGACACCTTCGGCGAGCGTGACGCCGCTGCCGTTTTGGCGCATTACCCACCCGAACAGTACGGCGGCAGCGTGTCACTGGCCTACGCCGCCGCCGCCACCGACGACGTCTTCGTCTGCCTCGCCGATCGGATGGCCGATGGGCTGGCCAGAACCGCACCGGGCGTCTACGCATACGAATTCGACGACCCGAACGCACCCGCGCCGGAGATGTACCAGCGGGTGCCGTTCCGGATCGGCGCCAGCCACTCACTGGAGATGCGCTACCTGTTCGACGTCGCCGGAGCGCCGCCGCTGGACGTCGCGCAGCGCAGGTTGTCCGACCAGATGATCGACTACTGGAGCCGATTCGTGATCACCGGCGCTCCGGAGGTTGCCGGCCAACCGAGCTGGCCCCCACTCGGAGCGGACCCGGGCTCGGGTCATGGCCCGTGGATGTCGCTGCGGACCAACGGCAGCCGGGTGGTGACCGACTTCGCGGCTCAACATCAGTGCGCGTTCTGGTCGAGTATCCGGGGGTAGGGAGCGGTAGGGACCGAAATCGACGTTAGCGCGAGAAGGTGCCAACCCAAGCCGAGAGCGCAGATTCGACCCGCCGTTCGGCCCTTGGAGCAGGATTTGGCCGATAACCCGACGTGAGGCATACTGGCTGGGTTGGCCCGCGCCGGGTTCGCACCCGGCCCGGGTATACGACCAGCGCCCACCCGGGCGCGTCCGGTCCCACCTTCGGAGCGTGGCGAGGTTTCGCTGCGGACGAGGCCGCGCGCGGGCGACACACCCGGCCGCGGGGGCCGGTGAACCAGGACAGGTAAACAGCGGCGGCAACACCCAACGCGACCCGGATGATGCGGGGCGCAGAGTAGACCGGGGCCGGACACCGGCCCTCAGCAGGAGCGAGGTAGCAGCAGCGTGGCGGGACAAAAGATCCGCATCAGGCTCAAGGCCTACGACCATGAGGCCATTGACGCCTCG
>NZ_JBYCKY010000521.1:0-2380 GCF_057473605.1 Mycobacterium sp. TH-M82
CACGAAGACGGTGTCGTCGCCCGCGATGGTGCCGACGACGTACGGTAGCGCCGCGCGATCGATCGCGCTGGCCAAATAGTCCGCCGCGCCGGGCGGGGTGCGCAGCACCGCGAGGTTCCCGCTGGCGTCCGCGGACACCAGCAGGTCGCTCAGCAGCCGCGACAGCCGCGCCGTGCCGCCGGCCACCCCGCGCACCGGGCTGCCGTCCTCGGGAACGATGTAGACCCCGACGCCGCCGTCGGCGCCGCGCAGCTTGACCGCGCCCAGTTCCTCGAGGTCCCGCGACAGCGTGGCCTGCGTGACGTCGATGCCCTCGCCGGCCAGCCGCGCCGCCAGCTCGCTCTGGCTGCGCACCGGCGAGGACGACAGGATCGCCACGATCCGGGCCTGCCGTCCGGCCCGGGTGGTCTCCGGTGTCGCCTTGGACCTAGTCAACGGCGCCACTCCTCCTCATCGCTTCGCTCTGCATCGTCGCCGGCGCGGTCATGAGCGCCGCTCCAGCAGCCACACCAGCAGCGCCTTCTGGGCGTGCAGCCGGTTCTCGGCCTCGTCCCAGACGGCGCTGGCCGGGCCGTCCATCACCTCGTCGGTGATCTCCTCACCGCGGTGGGCCGGAAGGCAGTGCAGCACGATGGCTTCGGGGTCGGCCAGGCTCAGCAGTCGCTGGTTGAGCCGATAGGGGCGGAACGGGCCCACGCGGTCCAGCCCGTCGGCCTCCTGCCCCATCGACGTCCAGGTGTCGGTGACCAGGACGTCGGCGCCGGAGGCGGCCGCCTCGGCGTCGGTGTTGACGGTCACCGACGCGCCGGTGGCCTGCGCCCGGTTGTGGGCCGCCGACAACACATCCCGGTCCGGGACGAAGCCGTCCGGGGCAGCGATGGTGACGTGGATGCCCGCGGTGACCCCGCCCAGCATCAGCGAGTGGGCCATGTTGTTGGCGCCGTCGCCGAAGTAGGACAGCCGCAGCCCGCGCAGCGTTCCCTTGCGTTCGGCGATGGTCTGCAGGTCGGCCAGCACCTGGCAGGGGTGGAACTCGTCGGAGAGCGCGTTGACCACCGGCACCGTCGCGGTCGAGGCCATGGCCTCCAGGCGCTCCTGACCGAACGTGCGCCAGACGATCGCTTCGACATAGCGCGACAACACGTTCGCGGTGTCCTGCAGGGTCTCGTCGCGGCCCAGTTGGGTGGCGTGGCTGTCGACGACGACCGCGTGGCCGCCGAGCTGGGCTATGCCGAGCTCGAACGAGAACCGGGTGCGCGTGGAGTTCTTGTCGAAGATGACGGCGACGCCGCGCGGGCCCTCCAGCGGACGGCGGCTGAACGGATCCTTCTTGAGTTCGGCTGCCAGCGTGAGGATCTCGGCCTGCTCTTGGGGCGACAGGTCGTCGTCGCGCAGGAAGTGTCTCATGCCGGCGTCCCCGCCGCGTCGAGGATGCCCGGCAGCGCGGCGACGAAGCTGTCCGCCTGGGCTTCGGTGATGATCAGCGGCGGCGCCAGCCGCAGCACGTCGGGCGCCGGGGCGTTGATGAGGAACCCGGCCTCGCGGGCGGCGGCCTCGGCCTCCTTGGCGCGCGGCGCGCTCAGCGCGACGCCCAGCAGCAGTCCGCGGCCGCGCACGTGGTCGATCAGCGGGTGCCCGAGCGCCTCGATGCCATGGCGCAGCGACTTGCCCATCATCTCGGCGTGCCGGACCAGTTCCTCGTCCCTGAGCACCCGCACCACCGCCAGCGCCGCCGCGGTGCAGACCGGGTTGCCGCCGAAGGTGCTGCCGTGCAGCCCCGGCGTCAGCAGGTCGGCGGCCGGTCCGACGGCCAGGCACGCGCCGATGGGCAGGCCGCCGCCGAGCCCTTTGGCCAGCGTCACCACGTCGGGGGTGATGCCGTCGTGCTGGTGGGCGAAAAACGCCCCGGTACGGCCCATTCCGGTCTGCACCTCGTCGATGGCCAGCAGCGCGCCGTGCCGCGCGGTGATCTCGCGCGCGGCGGGCAAATAGCCGGCGGGCGGGACGACGACGCCGCCCTCCCCCATGATCGGTTCGAGGAACACCGCGGCCGTGGCGTCGTCGACCGCGGCGGCCAGCGCCTCGGCGTCCCCGTAGGGCACGTGGGTGACGTGGCCGGGCAGGGGCTCGAACGGCGCCTGCTTGCTCGGCTGGCCCGTCAGAGCCAGCGCCCCCATCGTCCGGCCGTGGAACCCGCCTTGTGCGGCAACGATTTTGGTGCGCCCGGTGAGCCGGGACAGCTTGAAGGCCGCCTCGTTGGCCTCGGCGCCGGAGTTGCAGAAGAACACCCGGGCCGGCGCGGGCGCGTCGAGCAGGGCGACCAGTTCCTCGGCGAGCGCGATGCCGGGTTCGGTGGCGTAGAGGTTCGAGGTGTGGCCCA
>NZ_JBYCKY010000522.1:0-2985 GCF_057473605.1 Mycobacterium sp. TH-M82
AAGCTCGTGGATCATGTCGTATACCGTCACCACACGATGCCGACCCCTGCCGACCGGTTTGGTGGCGAAGTATGTCTCATGCACGATGTCCGGATTAACTCCTCGCCAGGCCAAAGGTACGGCGAACCGGTTCACCAGATCTACGACACGGGCGGCACTTCCGGACCTGGACGGCACATAACTGCCCCGGATAGCGGGATGGGAGGGATCAGCCGCCAGATAGTTGTTAATGTGCAAGGGAGCGATGATCGACACGTCGGACACGATCTCGGACGACAAGCGCCTGGCAAGTTCGAAAAAGTACCGTGAAATACCCCCATATCGCTGCTGCGCGAAAATCTGGTGGTCAAACGCGACTTTCACTGGTCCTCAGCCCGAGCCCACTCGGCCGCGACCATCGCCTTGACGACATCGCGCATCGTGTATGTCGCCGACCAACCGAGGACTTCCCTCGCTTTGGAGGCATCGCCGAGGCCTTCGGCCAGATCTGACGGCCGCCTCAATGCCTCCGAGAGATCTGTATGCTCGCGCCAATCGAGCCCCACCTGCCCGAACGCCGCCGCCGCGAACTCGTCGAGCCTCCGACCCTCCCCCGTTGCGATCACGAAGTCAGAGCCAGTGTCTTGCTGCAGCATGCGCCACATCGCATCCACATATTCGGGCGCCCATCCCCAGTCTCGTTTGATCGCGACGTTACCCAACGTCAGACGCGAACGCTCACCCCTGGCGATGCGTACAGCCGCCGCAATGATCTTCTTCGTCACGAAGCGCTCGGGACGCAGGGGAGACTCGTGATTGAACAAAATGCCGCTGCTGGCATGCAATCCGTATGCCACACGGTAATTGGCGACCAGCCAGTGCGCCGTAGCCTTCGCCACGGCATACGGGCTGCAGGGGCTGAAGGGGGTTTTTTCGTTAGCCGCGCGTCCGCCAGTGTCTCCGAAGCATTCACTCGAGCCCGCGTTGTAGAAACGAATCGGCTTGTCCAGAAAGCGGATTGCTTCAAGCAGGTTGACCGTGCCGAGAGCAATGCTGTCAAGAGTCTCCACTGGTTGCTCAAAGGAGAGGCCGACCGAACTCTGCCCTGCCATGTTGTAAATTTCATCCGGATCGGTGCTGCGCAACACGTTCAGCACGCTGCGAAAGTCATTAAGAGCCATCGACTCCAGGCGCACACGATCGCGTATTCCGAGACGAACCAGATTCGCGAACCCACCGACCTGCGCGTCGCGCGAGGTGCCGAAGACCTCGTACCCCTTGTCAAGCAGCAGGCGCGCCAGGTAGGCGCCATCTTGACCCGAGATGCCGCAGATGAGCGCTCTCATCTCGTCCCCTGGACCGCTTCTGCGGGACGGGTCGGGCGGGGTGATGTGCGCAAACTACTACCCTTCATCGATACCCATGAGTTTCTCGTGGTCGGCCCAGGTTCGGGGGCCAAGGATGCGTGGCGGCAAGTTTCGCAGAAGTCCGGAAACCTGCGGCGAGCTGAGCACACGCAAGGCTAGCGGGTTGAGTTTCGCCCGAGTCCAGACGTGCAGCGTACCGGAGCTGTAGAAACGCATGCCAAAACGCTTTCCGATGAGCTCCAGCGTTGATTTTTGATAGAAGCTAATGTGCTGCCCGGTGGCGAAACAGTAGTACCACCATGCCTCCGGAGCTGGGGGCTCGCCAGCGAAGAGTTCGGTGGTGAAGATGATCGTGTCGGTACCCGTGCTTTCTAGCAGCTCAGCGAGGAACGCGACCGGGTCGGGAAGATGCTCCATGACTTCGAATGCGGTGACCGCCGTGTATGGGCGGTGAGAACTTTCATCTACCTCGAAACCGCGGGCGGTGAGGTTGGGGCAGTACTTGTCGGTCCAGTAATAGTCGAAACCGAGGTCCCGCATGAGACGGGTGAAAATGCCGTAGCCGCCCGCGGCGTCCAGAAAACGGCCGCGACGGTCGAACAAGAAGAACAGGACCAACGACGTCACTCGGGCGAGGTCTAGGTTGCGCACTAGAATCCCCGTGTCAGCTGATGCCACCGGGCTGGCGTAGGCTTCTTCCAGCCAGTAAGGCTCCTCCGTCTGAAGGCCGCCGCAATTGGGACAGAAGTAGTACCGGCAGTCGTATTTGGCAAGGACCTTACGAGTGAACGCCAGCTGGGTGTTGGAAGTACAGATCCGGCACAACACGGTATGGAACCCTCCCACGAGCCTTCTGCGCATCTGCAACCAAGAGGAACAGAAGGGTTACACCGTACGCCACGTACCATCGCATCTGACACGGCCTACCAGCGCACGCTGGGAACCATTACTGTCGCCTTCGACCGCGGCAATCCTAGCAACGGCGTCCCTGCTGGCGCGGGTGATTGGCAACTGGGCTCCCGGGCGGACCGCGACCGCAGCCGGGCTTGCGCTCAGAGACTCGGCCGGACGCCGGTCCTCTGCGCGGCTTCCCTGCGATTTGTCCAACTTGTGACTGACCTGGCTACTCGAGCCATACCCGAGTCAAGTTACGCCCCATCTACTATGAACCGATCGCGCCCCGCCGGGCTGGCGCGTAAGGAGTGATAGAGCCACCATGAGATGCCGAAAATGTCCTGACGAGCGTGCACTGACAGAAGTGGGAGCCGAATGAAGCGAGCGCTCATCACCGGGATTACGGGGCAGGATGGCTCCTATCTCGCCGAGCTACTGCTGCGCAAGGGATATGAGGTCCACGGTTTGATCCGCCGGGCCTCGACCTTCAACACCTCCCGTATCGACCATCTCTACGTCGACCCACACGACGCGGGTGCACGGTTGTTCCTGCACTATGGAGACCTGATCGATGGGACTCGGCTGGTCACGTTGCTCAGCACCATCGAGCCCGACGAGGTGTACAACCTCGCGGCGCAGTCCCACGTCCGGGTCAGTTTCGACGAACCGGTGCACACCGGTGACACCACGGGCATGGGATCCATGCGTCTGCTCGAGGCGGTGCGCCTGTCCAAGGTGCACTGCC
>NZ_JBYCKY010000523.1:0-1423 GCF_057473605.1 Mycobacterium sp. TH-M82
ACTGACTCAGCTGGCTGGTGCCGAAGAACTCCTTGATCGCCGCCACGACCGGGCGGATGTTGATCAGGGTCTGCGGCGTGATGGCCTCGACGTCCTGGGTGGTCATCCGTTCCCGGACCACGCGTTCCATCCGGGACAGGCCGACCCGGATCTGGTTCTGGATGAGCTCACCCACCGTGCGCAGCCGCCGGTTGCCGAAGTGGTCGATGTCATCGACCTCGACGGGCACCTCGACTCCGCCCGGCACGGTCATCGTGGTCTGGCCCTCGTGCAGCCGCACCAGGTACTCGATGGTGGCCACGATGTCCCCTTCGGTCAACGTGGTCGACAGCCGCTCACCCGGTTTGGCCGGGACTCCGAGTTTCTTGTTCAGCTTGTAGCGACCCACCCGGGCCAGGTCGTAGCGCTTGTCCTTGAAGAACAGATTCTCCAGCAGGGTCTGCGCGGACTCCTTGGTGGGTGGTTCCCCCGGACGCAGCTTGCGGTAGATCTCCAGCAACGCCTCGTCGGTGCTGGCGGTGGGGTCCTTCTCCAGCGTCGAGGCCATGATCTCGGAGAAGCCGAACCGCTCGGTGATCTGTTCGGCCGACCAGCCCAGCGCCTTGAGTAAAAGGGTGACCGATTGGCGCCGCTTACGGTCGATGCGCACCCCGACGCTGTCCCGCTTGTCGACGTCGAACTCCAGCCAGGCCCCGCGGCCGGGGATCACCTTCACCGAGTGCAGTGTCTTCTCGGTGGACTTGTCGATGCTCTCGTCGAAGTACACGCCGGGCGAGCGCACCAGCTGGCTGACGACCACCCGCTCGGTGCCGTTGATGATGAAGGTGCCCTTCTCGGTCATCATCGGGAAGTCACCCATGAACACCGTCTGGCTCTTGATCTCGCCGGTGTTGCTGTTGACGAACTCGGCGGTGACGAACAGCGGAGCCGCGTACGTCATGTCTTTGTCGCGGCACTCGTCGACCGGCGCCTTGACCTCGTCGAACCGCGGGTCGGAGAACGACAGCGACATGGAACCGGAGAAGTCCTCGATCGGTGAGAGCTCGTCGAGTACTTCTTCGAGGCCGCCGACCGGCTCGTTACCGGTGAGTTTGGCCACCTTATCGCGCCAGTGCGGTGCGCCGATCAGCCACTCGAACGAATCGATCTGCACGTCGAGCAGACCTGGAACCTCAAGTGGCTCACGCAGCTTGGCGAAGGAAATCCGGTTGGGTGCGCCGGGCACGGAGCTGTACAGGGAACTCTGGGTGGGATTCGAGGGGTTCTTCTTGCTCTGGCGGGAGACTGCCAAGACGCATCCTTCCAGCAACCTCATGCGGCTCGCGGATCAGCGGATCCGTTCGCCGCGATGTCTCTTCGGCTCGGCCGGCGAACGATCTGTCCGTGTCCCACGCGCGCGACGTAAAGCACTGAAGCACCGAGC
>NZ_JBYCKY010000524.1:0-2795 GCF_057473605.1 Mycobacterium sp. TH-M82
CAGATCGCTCAGCGCCAGCGCCGGCGGCACCCACAGAAACACCGCCTCGGTGGCCGGCACCAGAACCCTCGCCGACGCGTCTTGATACCAGCAGTCCCCGAAGGGCCGCACCTGGTCGGCGACGTGGAACACCGGGGTGATGGCGTGATCGACGAACGCCGACCAGATCGGCTCGTGGTCGGGGTGCGACAGCGCGCGGCCGTTAACCGACCCGGCGGCGATCATGGCCAGCCTCACCCCGGCGTTGGCGAGCGACTTGAGCTGGTCCTGCAACCACAGCGGGTCACGCAATGTCAGGTGGGCGACCGGATGCAGCCGCCCCCGCCCCTCGGTCTGCACTTGTGCGCACCAACGGTTCCAGGCCGCCATGTTGGCGGTCAGCGCGGGCAGCGACGACGAAAGGCGGCGTTCCCACAGCAGACCGAAATTGGGAAAGAGCACCGCCTCGTCGAGGCCGGCCTGGTCGAGCCAACGGATCCGGGCCGCCGGTTCCCAGTACGAGGCGGGGAGCGCCTCGTCGTAGCGGTAGCAGGCAGCCTCGCCGGCCCGCTGGCGCCTGCGATGATCTCCACAGGATGCGGTGTTGCCGGGCAGGTGAACGTCGGCCAGGCTCAGGCGGGTGTCGCGCCAAGTCAGCCAGGTGTAGCCCAGCGCATCGTCGACCAGGCTCAGCGCGTCTTGGCGGGCGGGCGGGTCGATGTAGTCGGCCCACAGCGAACGGCTCTCGTAGAGGTGCTGGTCGGAGTCGATGATCCGCGACACATCTTCGGTTGTGCCACCGCCGCACCGCCGTGTCAAGGCCGGTCCGGCCGCAATGGCACACTGGTGGGCTATGGACAACATGGTCGTCTTCTTGCCGCTGCTGGTCGTTTTGGCGGCGTTCATGTTCTTCGCGTCCCGGCGGCAGAAGCGCGCGATGCAGGCCACCATCGACCTGCACGAGTCACTGCGCGTCGGGGACCGGGTACACACCACGTCCGGGCTGCGGGCCATCATCACCGACATCACCGACGACACGGTCGACCTGGAGATTTCGCCGGGCGTGGTGACGACCTGGATGAAGCTGGCGATCCGGGACAAGATCGAGCCGCAGGCCGATCCCGACGACGGGCCCGACGGTGCGGCGGAAGCCACTGCGGACGTCACGGAGGCGCTGGCCGAGGCTGACGGCCCGCCCAAGGACTGAGCGTCGCACACCGGCACGTACCCTTTGCGGGGTAGGACGGCCCGGTCGCGGCGCGGCTGCGGATCGCGCACTGAGCGGAGGAGACTCGACAACGTGGCATCGCCTTCTGCGCCGGTGCACCCTGCCCGCTACCTGTCGGTGTTCCTGGCCATGCTCATCGGCGTCTACCTGTTGGTGTTTCTGACCGGGGACAAAAAGGCCGAGCCCAAGCTCGGGATCGACCTGCAGGGTGGTACCCGGGTCACGCTGACCGCGCGCACACCCGACGGCTCCGCGCCGACCCGGGAATCGCTCAACCAGGCGCAGCAGATCATCAGTGCGCGGGTCAACGGGCTCGGGGTGTCCGGCTCGGAGGTCGTCGTCGACGGGAACAACCTGGTCATCACGGTGCCGGGCAGTGACGGCAACGAAGCCCGCACCCTGGGCCAGACCGCGCGTCTTTACATCAGGCCGGTGATCCAGGCGGTGCCGGCGCGAGAAGCGTCGGAGGGCAGCATCGGGTCGCCAGGGTCGCCGGGACTGCCGGGATTACCCGGGCTGCCGAGCGGTCCGGGGCAGCCCGGCCTGCCCGGGCTGCCGGGAGGCCCCGGGCAGCCGCTGCCCGGACCGCCGGGCGCACCCGTACCCGACCAGGGCCCGGCAGGCGCAACCGTGCCACAGCCGATGGCGCCCGCGGCGCAGCCGCGCCCGTACCCGCAGGAGCCCACCCCGGCTCCCACCCCGGAGGAACCCGGCCCGGAGGAACCCGCCCCGCCGGCGCCGGCTCCGGAGGCACCCGCCCCCGGCCAGCCGGGTCAGCAGCACAGCCTCGCCGACCGCATCGCGGCGGAAAGGAGGCTGCGCCAAAGCGACAACCGGCTGGTGCAGTCTTTCGCCCTGCAGATCCAGGCCACCCGCTGCGACCAGGACGACATCCTGGCCGGCAACGACGACCCGGACCTGCCGCTGGTGACGTGTTCAACGGACCACCAGGTGGCCTACCTGTTGGCCCCGTCGATCATCAGCGGCGACCAGATCGCCGACGCCAGCTCCGGCCTGGACCAGCGTCAGGGTGGTTACATCGTCCAGCTGCAGTTCAAAAGCGCCGCCGCCAACATCTGGGCTGACTACACCGCGGACCACATCGGCACCCAGACCGCGTTCACACTGGACTCGCAGGTGGTCAGCGCGCCGACCATCCAGGAGGCCATCCCTGGCGGCCGAACGCAGATCACCGGCGCCGCACCGGGTTTCACTGCGGAAAGCGCACGCCAGCTGGCCAACGTGTTGAAGTACGGGTCGTTGCCGCTGTCCTTCGAGTCGTCGGAAGCCGAAACCGTTTCGGCGACACTCGGTTTGACGTCGCTGCGGGCAGGCATGATCGCCGGTGCGATCGGCCTGGCGCTGGTGCTGGTGTACTCGCTGCTCTACTACCGGGTGCTGGGGGTGCTCACCGCGCTGTCGTTGGTTGCCACCTTCACGATGGTTTACGGCATCCTGGTGCTGCTGGGCAGGTATATCAACTACACCCTGGACCTGGCCGGCATCGCCGGTCTGATCATCGGCATCGGCACCACCGCCGACTCGTTTGTGGTGTTCTTCGAACGCATCAAAGACGAGATCCGCGAAG
>NZ_JBYCKY010000525.1:0-1293 GCF_057473605.1 Mycobacterium sp. TH-M82
GCCGCAGTCAACATCGGCCCCGCCCCCGGCCCGGCATACATCAACCCGGAATTCACCTCCGGCGACAACGCCGCAAAATCCGTCACCGTCACCCCTGGCCCCTAGTCTTCCGCCGACGGGGGGATCACGATGATGGTGGCCGTGCTGGGCTTGCTCTTCGCTGCCGCTCGTTTGGTGCGGCCACGAGATGCCGATCCACCGGTGGCGCCGATGGCGCGCCCGGCCAAACTGCCCAGACCGAGGTCGCTCAGCAGGCCGCTGTCGCCCTCCGCAGCGACCATCGAGGCAGCCTCCTTCGAGACGCTGCCAGGCAATGCAGCGGCCAACGTCTTGACCTCCGGGGCGGCCGCAGACCAGCCCCGTGGCACCGACATTGTGCCGACCGAACCCGCGTTACCGAAATTCGCCAACACCGGCGACCCGCCCATACCGGGTGAGCTCGCCAGCCGTGACACCGCATCAGCCGCAGCGGGATTCGGCGCAGGGACACCGGGGTCGAAAGGATTCGGTGGCCACTTCCCCTCGGCCGTCATCTTCTGCGCCCTGGTAAGCACGCCGACCACGTTCGCGCCGTTCATCGGCAACAGGACAAGTTGGAACGCCAACAGGTCGGGAACACCGCCGATGGTGTACAGCGAGAGCGGCGATAACGGACCGGAGAGGGCATCCAGCAGCGACAACAGCGGCGATTCCGCTTGAGTGGCGGCGGCCGGCGCGGACGAGGCGCAACCCTGCAGCACTTGCGGTACCGCAGCCATCAGTTGGGACAGCGTGGTCTGGGTATGTGCACCTGCCGCCGCGGCGACGGCTTGGCTGACCGCGCCGGCCTGGGCTCCCGGACCGGCCGGGTTGGTCGTCGATGGCGGTGCGGTGAACGGCATCAGCTGCGTGGCGTTCGCCGAGGAGCCGGCGTAGCCATACATAACCGCGGCGTCTTGTGCCCACATCTGCGCATAGTCGGCCTCGGTGGCGGCGATCGCGGCCGTGTTCTGCCCGAGGATGTTGGTGGCTATCAGCGACGTCAGAAGGCTGCGGTTGGCTACGACCACCGGTGGCGGCACCGTCGCGGCAAACGCCGCCTCAAACGCCGTCGCCGCGGCCGAGGCCTGAGTGGCGGCCTGCTCGGCCTGGGCGGCGGTAGCGGTCATCCATGTCACGTACGGTGTGACGGCGGCAGCCATCGCCGCCGCCGACGGACCCGACCACGATCCGGCGGTGAGCCCCGATATCACCGTGCCGTAGCTGGACGCCGTCGACCCCAATTCGGCGCCCAGTCCCCGCCAGGCGGCCGAT
>NZ_JBYCKY010000526.1:0-1009 GCF_057473605.1 Mycobacterium sp. TH-M82
TCATCGGCACCACCTGGACCGGCTGACCGTAGGTGGACGAATGGACCATCATGCCGTCGCCGACGTAGATGCCGGAGTGGGAGGCATCCCCGTAGAACGTCAGCACATCGCCGGGTTGCAGGTCGGACAGCGCGATCGGCTGTCCGCCATTGGCCTGCGCCTGGCTGGAATGCGGCAAGGAGATGCCGGCCTGGTGGAATGACCACATCACCAACCCGGAGCAGTCGAACCCGCCCGGCCCGGAACCGCCCCAAGCGTAGGGCGTGCCGACCTGCGTCAGCGCCGCTTGCACCACGGTCGCTGCCCGTTCACCGCCGGGCGCGTCCCCGCCGATCGGCGGCGGCTCTCCTGCACCGGTAGGCGGCTCGGCTTCGTCGATCGGCGGCAATGCGTCGGCCGGGGGCAAGCCCGGCATGACACCGGGCGTCAAACCAGGTATCGCCTCGGGTGCGGGCGCGCCGGGGGCCGCCTCGGGTGCCGGGCCGGGGGCAGCAAGTGCGACGCGCTGTCCGGGCGTCAGCGACATGTACTGCGATTTGACCACGGCGATCTGCAGTTGCAGCCGACTCCGCCGGGATTGCAGGTCCGCGCGCACCTCGGCGGCCCGCTCGGCGGCTGCCGTGGCCTCGGTCGCGGACTTGGCGGACGCCTGCTCGGCCCGGTCGGCCTGCTCGTTGGCGTCCCGGTAGCGCTCCATTCGCACCGCCATATCGGCGGACACCACCCGCTGCACGGCCAGCTTGTCGATCAGCTGCTGCGGCGACCCGGCGGTCAACATCGCGTCCAGGCCATCGGTCCGGCCACCCATGTACGTGGTGGTGGCAAACTGATTCACCGCCGACTGGTAGGTTGCCAGCTGCACTTTTGCGGCATTCAGCGCTGCTTGGTCGTCGGCGTGTACCTTGTTGGCAGCCCGTTGAGCCGCAAGCTTTTCCTTGAAGTCGAGCTGCGCGCTGTGCATCGCCTCGGTGGTCTGTTCGGCCTGGCGGGACAGCTCGTTGAGCTTTGC
>NZ_JBYCKY010000527.1:0-4537 GCF_057473605.1 Mycobacterium sp. TH-M82
GATCTTCCGCGGCTACTCGATCTTCATGAAGGGCAAGGATCCCCGCGACGCGCACTTCATCACCAGCCGCATCTGCGGGATCTGCGGTGACAACCACGCCACCTGCTCCTGTTACGCGCAGAACATGGCCTACGGCGTCAAACCGCCGCACCTCGGTGAGTGGTTGATCAACCTCGGCGAGGCCGCCGAGTACATGTTCGACCACAACATCTTCCAAGAGAACCTGGTCGGGGTTGACTTCTGCGAGAAGATGGTCTCCGAGACCAACCCGGGCGTGCTGAGCAGGGCAGAAAACACACCGGCTCCGCACGCCGACATGCACGGGTATAAGACCATCGCCGAGATCATGCGCTCGCTCAACCCGTTTTCCGGGGAGTTCTACCGGGAGGCACTGCAGGTCAGCCGGTACACCCGGGAGATGTTCTGCCTGATGGAGGGCAGGCACGTGCACCCGTCGACGCTGTATCCGGGCGGCATCGGCACCACCGCCACGGTTCAGTTGATGACCGACTACATGGCCCGGCTGATGCGCTACGTCGAGTTCATGAAGAAGACCGTGCCCATGCATGACGACCTGTTCGACTTCTTCTACGAGGCGATCCCCGGTTACGACAAGGTCGGCCTGCGCCGCACCCTGCTGGGGTGCTGGGGCTCGTTCCAGGACCCCGAGGTGTGCAACTTCGACTACAAGGACATGGAGCGATGGGGCAACGCCATGTTCGTCACCCCCGGCGTCGTGGTGGACGGCAAGCTGGTGACCCACTCGCTGGTCGACATCAACCTGGGCATCCGGATCCTGTTGGGCAGTTCCTACTACGACGACTGGACCGACCAGGAGATGTTCGTACAACGCGACCCGCTGGGCAACCCGGTGGACCGGCGGCACCCGTGGAACCAGACCACCAACCCGCACCCGCAAAAGCGGGACTTGGACGGCGGCAAGTACAGCTGGGTGATGTCGCCGCGCTGGTTTGACGGCAAGGACCACCTGGCCCTGGACACCGGCGGCGGCCCGCTGGCCCGGCTCTGGCCGACCGCGCTGGCCGGCCTGGTGGACCACGACTACGTCAAGTCCACCGGCCACAGTGTGCAGATCCACCTCCCCAAGACCGCGCTCAAGGGGCCGGTCGATTTCGAGTGGAAGATCCCGCAGTACGGGTCCAACACCATCGAACGCGACCGGGCGCGGACCTACTTCCAGGCTTACGCCGCGGCGTCCGCGCTGCACTTCTGCGAGAAGGCGTTAGCGGAAATCCGGGCCGGGCGCACCAAGACCTGGGAGAAGTTCGAGGTGCCCAAGGAAGGCATAGGCTGCGGTTTCACCGAGGCGGTGCGTGGGGTGCTCAGCCACCACCTGGTGATCCGGGACGGCAAGATCGCCAACTACCACCCGTACCCACCCACCCCGTGGAACGCCAGCCCGCGCGATTCCTTCGGCACTCCCGGCCCGTACGAGGACGCGGTGCAGGGCCAACCGATCTTCGAGGAGAACAGCCGGGAGAACTTCAAGGGCATCGACATCATGCGCACGGTGCGCAGCTTCGACCCCTGCCTGCCGTGCGGTGTGCACATGTACCTCGGTAAGGGCAAGACACTGGAGCGGCTGCACTCACCCACCGGTTCGGCCGGCGCGGAGTGAACCGGGGGTGGGCCGTGGCCGGTCGAGCGGAGGAGTCTCAAATCGACGGGCAATGGCGCACCGCGGGCGACCGGATCCAGACCCTGCTGGAGGCCACCTCGGCGGGTGGGGTCGCCGCCCGTGAGCGGGCCGAGCAACTGGTCAGCGAGGTAGTCGAGCTCTACGGCGCGGCTCTGGCCCGGATCGTGGATCTGATCGGTAACTCGGCGGTCATCGACCGGCTGGCCGCCGACGATCTGGTGGCCAGCCTGCTGCTGGTGCACGGTCTGCACCCGCACGACCTGCGCCGGCGGGTGTCGGACGCGCTGGAGCGGGTGCGCCCGTATCTGGGGTCGCACGGCGGCGACGTGCACCTGCTCGAGATCATTGGTGACACCGTCCAACTTGAGTTCGCCGGTAGCTGCAAGGGTTGTCCGTCATCGGCGGTGACGCTGCAACTAACGGTCGAAGACGCCATCGGCACCGCCGCGCCGGAGATATCGTCGATCGAAGTCGTTTCAGCGGAACCGGAATCGACATCGACGGTGATTCCAGCCGCGTCGCTGTTCGCGAAAATCCATGCCGATGGCAGCCGATCGGCCGCGTGGTATCAGGTGCCCGAACTCGCCGAACTGACGCCAGGGGAGGTCGGCGGCTTCGAGGTCGCCGATACCGTGGTGCTGGCTTGCCGCGTCGGCGAGCAGGTCTGCGTGTACCGGGACCACTGCCCGGTGTGCGACGGGTCCCTGGCCGGCGCCGAACTGTGCGACGCGCTCCTGCGCTGTCCGCGATGTCACAACCATTTCGATGCTGTGCACGCAGGCGCCGGCTTGGACGACGTGTCGGTCCACCTGGATCCGCTGCCGCTGCTGGTTCGTGACGGGGTGCCGTCGTTGGCACTGCCCGCCGAAGCGATCGGTGCGCCGGCATGACCAGCCCGTACGACGTGCTTACCCGTATCACCAACCGCAGCGCACCCGCTCCGGTCGGTCAACGCTGCGAAATGTGTTCGGAGCCCATCGAAGACAGCCATCAGCACGTAGTCAACGTGGCGGGCCGGCAACTGATGTGCGTCTGCCGGTCGTGCTATCTGCTGTTCACCGACTCCCAGGCCGAACTTCGCTACCGTGCGGTCCCGGACCGGTATCTGGCCTTCCCCGACTTCGCATTGGATCGCCGCGCCTGGGAGGCGTTGCAGATCCCGGTCGGCTATGCGTTCTTTTTACGGAACTCTGCGCTGGACCGCACCGTCGCGTTCTACCCGGGCCCGGCCGGCGCCACCGAATCGGAGCTGGCCCTGGAGGCCTGGACCGACATCCAAGCCGCAGATCCGCGGGTGGGGATGCTGTCCGACGACACCGAAGCCCTGCTCGTACGGGTGCCTGGCGACGAAAACCGATCGCCGGAGTGCTATCTGGTCCCGATCGACACCTGCTATGAATTCGTGGGCCGGCTGCGGACCCTGTGGCGTGGTTTCGACGGCGGCCAAGAGGCCCGCGCATGCGTCCGCGACTTCTTCGACCGGGTGGCGGGACACGCAACGGTGGTCCCACGGTGACTGAACTGACGTTCACCGTCCTGGATGTGGCACCCGAGCCCTATGCGGTGGCTCCGATCCTCACCGCCCGGGTCGGTGTCGCCGCCACCGGTGACAGCCCGGTGCACGCGATCGCGTTGCGCTGCCAGGTCCGTATCGAACCGCTGCGACGCGGCTACACCGACGAGGAGGCGGCCGGCCTGCTGGACCTGTTCGGTCCCAGGGAACGCTGGGCGTCCACCCAGCGCACGTTTCTCTGGCAGCACTGCGCGGCGATGGTGCCGGGATTCACCGACACCACCCAGGTGGGGCTACCGATGGAGGCCAGCTACGACTTCGAAGTGACCGGCGCCAAATATCTGCATGCGCTGCGTCACGGCACGGTACCGTTGCAGTTCCTGTTCAGCGGAACAGTTTTCGTCAAGTCCGAACGGGGGTTCTCGGTCCAGCAGGTGTCCTGGGAATGCGAGGATCGCTACGCGATGCCGGTGTCGGTGTGGCGGGACCTGATCGCGCAGCACTATCCGAACACCGGGTGGGTGCGGCTGAGCCACGACACCGTCACCGCGCTGGCCGCCTACAAGTCGTCCCGTGGACTGCTCGATCTCGACCACGCGGTCACCGCGCTGTTGGCCGAGGCGCGTGAGCCCGAGGAGGCGCGATGACCGCACGTTGGGATCGGGCCCGTGCCGTGGCGGATGCGGTGCTCTACGAGGGCTACCTGCTCTATCCGTATCGCGCCTCGTCGAATAAGAACCAATCACGTTGGCAGTGGGGCGTGTTGGGTCCATCCGGTGCAGCCGACACCGGCATCGGCGAGGACAACGCCCTCTCGGCGCAATTCGTGGTCGACGGCGCGAACGCGGTCACGTTGGTGCTGCGCTTCCTGCAGTTGCAGCACCGCCAGGCCGAGCGCGCTGTTGACATCGGCGGTTACCAGGCGGTCGGCGAGCTGAGCACACCAGCGGGGTGCATCCTGTCCTGGGATGAGGCCGTAGAAGTCGAGTTGCCGTTCGGCCCCTTCGAATTTGCTGACACGCCGGCGCAGTGGACACTTCCGGTGACCGTACCCGGCGGCACTGACGTCGAACCGGTCGAAGGTGGCCGGCTGGTGCGCACCCGTCACGCTGTGCACGCAGCGCTGAGCGTCGACGTCGAGCCCGATGACGGCCTGCACCGCGCTACGGTCGCAGTGCACAACACCGGTGCGGCTGCGGTCAGCAAGGAGTCGGCCATCGCGACATCGCTGATCGGCACGCACGTCATCGCCGAAGCCGTTGGCGGGGAGTTCGTCTCGCTGCTCGAACCGCCCGACCACGCCGCCGGCGTAGTGGCCCGTTGCCGCCAGCACCGGTGCTTCCCGGTGCTGGCCGGTCCGCCCG
>NZ_JBYCKY010000528.1:0-2605 GCF_057473605.1 Mycobacterium sp. TH-M82
GTACCGCACCGTCAACCCGATGCCGTCGTCGGTCGGGCCCAGCTCGGGGGCGTCGAACAGCCTGGCCATGTCCAGCGGCGGACGGAACACCGGCAGGTGTTCGCCGAGTTCTTCGATCCAGTCGTGGGCCAGGTAGAAGTGCATCCGGCCGGTGAGCGTATGCCAGGGCTTAAGACACTCGACGTTCACGGCGAACGGAGCGTAGCGACGCCCGCCGGTTTCGCTGCCCGACCACTCCGGGCTGGTGATCACCGGGACCGGCCGAGCCTGGGTGTCGGCGTAGGTGATGCGCTTCTCCTCGCTGCCCTCGGCCAGGTGGACCAGCTTGCGACCGGTCCGTCGCTCCAGGTCGCGGAAGCCGTCCACCGCAAGCCGGCCGTTGCAGGTTCCCGACAGTGCGAGGATCACCTCGGCCATTCGCTCGCCGGTGGTGACCGCCGGACGGCCCGCTGCCGCACCGGAATCCAGCACTCCGAACCGCTCACCGAGCTCGGCGACTTCCTGGTCCGGGTGCATGGTCACCCCCTTGGTGGTGACGCCGGCCTGTTCGACCAGCGGGCCCAGAGTCCGCCACTTGTCGTAGACCGCGGCGTAGTCGCGTTGCACCACCGTCAGTTTCGACATCGTCTTACCCGGAATCGGAGTCTCGCCGCTGTGCAGCCAGTCGTTTTCGGTGCCGTCCGGGTAGGCCAGCGCATCCGCGGTGTCGTGCAGCAGCGCGGTGAGCACCACATCGGTGCGGGTGCCCAAGTGCTGCTTGGCGAGCTGGCTGAACGCGCGCGCGATGGCGCCGAACGCGTCGAAGTCGCTGCGGGTCTCCCACGGCGGGTCGATCGCTGCGGAAAAAGCGTGCACGAACGGGTGCATGTCGGTGCTGGAGATGTCGGCTTTCTCATACCAGGTCGCTGCCGGCAGCACGACGTCGGAGACCAACGTCGTCGAGGTCGTCCGGAAGTCGATCGACATCATCAGGTCGAGCTTGCCCTCCGGGATGTCGGTGTCGGAGACCACGTCGATCGGCTGCGCCCCGTAGGTCGCAGGTTTGGCCTGCACGTTCGAGTCGGTGCCCAGCAGATGCTGCAGGAAATACTCACCGCCCTTGCCCGATGCCCCGATCAGGTTGGCCCGCCACACGGTGAGCACCCGCGGCCAGTTGACCGGGTTGTCCGGATCGGTGATCGACATCTTGAGTTTGCGCTGCGCAAGTTGTTCGGCCACGTACTCGCCGATGTCACGGCCCGCGGCCCGCGCCTCGTCGGCGACATCCAGACTCGACCGGTCGAACTGCGGGTAGAACGGGCTCCAGCCCATCGCCGTCGCCGAGGCCAGCAAGTCGACCGTGTGCTTGCCGGCGAAGCGTCCGCGGCCCAGCGGCGTGGTCAGCTTGTCGGCGCCGTATCCGTCGTAGCGCCACTGGTTGGTGTGCACATACCAGTACGACGCGCCGGGCACCTGCCGCGGCGGGCGTACCCAGTCGGTGGCCATCGCCATCGTCTGGAACCCGGTCAGCGGGCGAACCTTCTCCTGGCCCACGTAGTGCGCCCAGCCGCCGCCGTTTCGTCCCATCGACCCGGTCAGCATCAGCAACGCCAGCACCGCGCGGTAGGTCGCGTCACCGTGGAACCACTGGCCGATGCCGCTGCCCATGATGATCATCGACCGGCCGCCGGATTCCTCGGCATTGCGGGCGAATTCCCTGGCGACGCGGATCGCCTGGCCGGCCGAGACCCCGGTGATCGGCTCCTGCCAGGCCGGGGTGCACGAGAAGTCGGCGTCGTCGTAGCCGGCCGGCCACTTTCCGGGCAGACCGGGGCGGCGCACCCCGTACTGGGCCAGCATCAGGTCGTAGACGGTGCACACCAGATGTTCGCCGACCCTGCGCACCGGAATCCCGCGCGTCACGACCGTGCCCTCGCCGCTGACGGTGTCGAAGCTGGGTAGCGACACCAGCGCGGTCTCGTCGTCGGTTGGCTGCCCGCGCCGGACACTCAGCGCCGGCCGGACATCGCCGAGATCGAGGTTCCACTTGCCGATCCCGTCGTCGCCGAACCGGAAACCCAGCGACCCGTTGGGCACCACGACCGAGTCGGTGACCGTGTCGAGCAACGCCGGCTTGAACGCGGCGTTTTCGACGCTCGCGGACTCGCCGACGAGGTCGGCGGCGGTGAGGTTCTTGCCCGGGACCAGATGCTCGCCCCGCGCCTCCAGCTTGATCAAAAACGGCAGGTCGGTGTATCGCAGCGCGTAGTCGATGAAGAACGGAACCGGTTTGCGCACATAGTGTTCGGTGAGGATGACGTGGCCCATCGCCATGGCCAGCGCGGCGTCGTTGCCGGCCGCACACGGCATCCACTCGTCGGCGAACTTGGTGTTGTCGGCGTAGTCCGGGCTGACGCTGACCACCTTGGTGCCGCGGTAGCGCACCTCTGCCATCCAGTGCGCGTCCGGGGTGCGGGTGATCGGTACGTTGGAGCCCCACATCATCAAGTACGCCGCGTCCCACCAGTCACCGGACTCGGGCACGTCGGTCTGGTCCCCGAACACCTGCGGCGAGGCGACCGGCAGGTCGGCGTACCAGTCGTAGAACGACGTCATCGGGGCGCCG
>NZ_JBYCKY010000529.1:0-2424 GCF_057473605.1 Mycobacterium sp. TH-M82
TGGCCAACTGCCCCGACACCAAACTCGTGCTGGGCGGGTATTCCCAGGGCGCGAGCGTGATCGAACTCGCCACCGATTCGCTGCCGGCCTCGGTGGCCGATCATGTCGCCGCGGTGGCACTCTTCGGCACGCCCTCGAGCGGGTACGCGAGCGCGATGATGGGTGACCCGCTGCCCACCCTCGCCGCACCCTACCGCCCCAAGAGCATCGACTTATGCCTTCCGGACGACATCGTCTGCGACCAGAGCGGGAGCATGCTCGCGCACATCATGTACACCCAGTCCGGCATGGTAGACGAGGCCGCGACATTCGCCGCGAGCCGCCTCTAGCCGTACACCTGTGGATAGCTGAGTGGGCGAGGCCGCCGGGCGTGGCAGTGTCGGGGGCCGTGAGTGCTCGCTACGCGTTGGATGCGGCGATGCCGGTGCTGCTCCGGCCCGACGGAGCGGTGCAGGTGGGCTGGGATCCGCGCCGGGCGGTGCTGATCCGGCCTCCCCGCGGCCTGACCGCGGCAGGATTGGCCACCTTGCTGCGGTCCATGCAGTCTCCGACCGAGATCACCGCGCTGCAGCGCCAGGCCGCCGACCACGGAATAGCCGACGCGGGCGAGCTCGCCGACATCGTCGACGCCCTGGTCGCTACTGGCATAGTCACCCGGGCCGCCCCGGCAACCCGGGGCACCAGCCCGACGCCGGACAAGCCGGCGCGCTCCCGGTCGGCGTCGATACGGGTGCACGGCCGCGGGCCGCTGTCGGACCTGCTGGTGGACGCGCTGCGCTGCTCGGGAGCCCGGATACGGCGAAGCAGCCAGCCACACGCCGCGCCGGCCACCGCCGGAACCGACCTGGTGGTGCTGTCGGATTACCTGGTCGCCGACCCGCGATTGGTGCGCGAGCTGCACGCCGAGCGCGTGCCGCATCTTCCGGTGCGGGTGCGCGACGGCACCGGGCTGGTAGGCCCGCTGGTCCTTCCCGGGGTGACAAGCTGCCTGGGCTGCGCCGACCTGCACCGCCGTGACCGGGACGCAGCCTGGCCGGCGGTGGCGGCTCAGCTGCGTGACACCGTCGGGCATGCCGACCGGGCGACCGTGCTGGCGACCGCGGCGCTGGCACTCAACCAGATCAACCGGGTGATAGCGGCGGTACGCGGTACGGCCTATGCACCCGGAGCACCCGGAGCACCCAGAGCGCGCGACAGCGGACCACCGCCAACCCTGAACGCCACGCTGGAGTTCGACCTGGGCGCCGGCTCGATCGTTGCCCGGCACTGGACTCGCCATCCGCTGTGCCACTGCTGATGTCGATGGTCGCCAACTCGGTAACGGCGGCCGGCGACCGGTCATGGATGATGGATGCGTGGCGGAGATAAAACGCCGGGGCGCTGCGCGTAATGCGAAGCTGGCCAGCCTGCCGGTCGGATTTGCGGGCCGGGCGGCACTCGGGCTCGGCAAGCGATTGACCGGCAAGTCGAAAGACGAGGTCACCGCCGAACTCACGGAGAAAGCGGCCGACCAGTTGTTCACTGTCCTCGGTGAGCTCAAGGGCGGTGCGATGAAGGTCGGGCAGGCGCTGTCGGTGATGGAGGCTGCGATCCCCGAGCAGTTCGGGGAGCCCTACCGCGACGCACTGACCAAGCTGCAGAAGGACGCACCGCCGATGGCGGCGAACAAAGTGCACCGGGTGCTCGACGCCCAGCTGGGCACCAAGTGGCGGCAGCGCTTCGCCGAATTCGATGACACGCCGATCGCTTCGGCGAGCATCGGGCAGGTGCACAAAGCGGTGTGGTCCGACGCACGTGAGGTGGCCGTCAAGATCCAGTACCCCGGTGCCGACGAGGCGTTGCGCGCCGACCTGAAGACGATTCGGCGTCTGGTCGGCGTATTCAAGCAGTTGGCGCCGGGCGCGGACATTGAGGCTGTTGTCGACGAGCTCATCGAGCGCACCGAGATGGAGCTGGACTACCGGCTGGAGGCCGACAACCAGCGGGCGTTCGCCAGGGCCTACGCGGGTGACCCGCACCTGGCCATCCCGCACGTGGTGGCCAGCGCGCCCAAGGTCATCATTCAGGAGTGGATCGACGGGATCTCGATGGCGGAGATCATCCGCGATGGCACCGTCGAACAGCGCGACCTGATCGGTTTCCGGCTGATGGAGCTCACTCTCGGCGCGCCGCGCCGGCTGGAGATGATGCACGGCGACGCCCACCCGGGCAACTTCATGCTGCTGCCGGACGACCGG
The DNA here is from genome assembly GCF_057473605.1 of Mycobacterium sp. TH-M82. NCBI lineage: Bacteria > Bacillati > Actinomycetota > Actinomycetes > Mycobacteriales > Mycobacteriaceae > Mycobacterium > Mycobacterium sp. TH-M82. The sequence goes on from NZ_JBYCKY010000529.1 coordinate 2,238, forward strand.
ATGGGCGTCATCGACTTCGGCGCGGTGGCACCGCTGCCCGGCGGGTTCCCGGTCGAACTGGGGATGGCGATCCGATTAGCGCGGGAGAAGAACTACGACCTGCTGTTGCCGACCATGGAGCGGGTCGGCTTCATCCAGAAGGGCCAGCAGGTGTCGGTGCGTGACATCGACGAGATGCTGCGCCAGT
>NZ_JBYCKY010000530.1:0-1192 GCF_057473605.1 Mycobacterium sp. TH-M82
GCGCTGCGCCCAATTCGGACAACGTGGTCGAGTTGAAGGTTCTGGATCGGCACGGCAACACCGTTTTGGCGGACACACTGTTCCATTCGGGCGAGCATCAGACTTTCAGGGTACGGACGGCTGAAGGTTACGAGGTCACGGGCACGGCCAACCATCCCTTACTGTGCTTGGTCGACGTCGGCGGCGTACCCACCCTGCTGTGGAAGCTGATCGCAGAGCTCCGCCCCGACGACCACGTCGTGTTGCAGCGAACGCCACCGGCGGAATCGGGCCCCGATGACTGCCATGACGCGCTGGAAGCCCTGCTGTTGGGTGCTTTCGTCAGCGAGGGCTTCGGGTCCGAAACTCGCGCCGGGTTCAACAACCTCGACCGCGACTACTTCGAGAAGGTCGTCGGTGCATACGACGCGGTCGTCGGAGGCCGGCGGTATGTATCCGCGCGGGTGACCTCCTGCGGTTCGATGCTGCACGAATTCGACGTGCACAATCTGTCGGAACTCAGAAAGACGCGGCTCGGCGGGATGATCGGGCAACGTCCGGCCGACAAGTCGGTGCCGCATTGGCTGTGGCAGTCCCCCGCCGCAGCGAAACGCGTCTTCCTGCAAGCGTTGTTCGAGGGTGATGGCTCGTGTTCTGCGCTACCGCGCAACACGATTCACATATCGTACTCGACACGCAGCAGGCAGCTGGCGGTAGACGTTCAACAGATGCTGCTCGAGTTCGGAGTGGTCTCACGGCGATGCCGCCGTGCTGATGGCGAGCACGAGGTCGCCATCACCGATCGTGCTCAGGCCGAAATCTTCGCAAACCATGTCGGTTTCGGCGGTGCCAAACAAACCAAGCTGAACGCCGTACTCGCTGAGATGCCGACTTGCCGCGGGCGGGACGAAGATCACGTACCCGGACTGGCCGCGTTCATCGGCAGGTACGCCGGTGGCTCCCGGGCCGACCGCGACTGGCTCAACCGCCACAACGTCGACCGCATCCAACGCTGGCGCACGCGCGGCGGGGAGATTCTGGCCCACATCGCCGATCCCGACGTCCGCGCCATCGCCAGCGACCTCACCGACGGCCGGTTCTACTACGCGCGCATCGTCTCCGTCACCGAGGCAGGTGTACAACCGGTGTACAGCCTGCGCGTGGACACCTCCGACCACGCATTCCTGACCAACGGTTTCGTCAGCCACAACAC
>NZ_JBYCKY010000531.1:0-2056 GCF_057473605.1 Mycobacterium sp. TH-M82
CCATGGACATCGGCGTCTACGAATCGCTGCTCACCGAGCAACTCAACTCCCAACTCGCCCACCGCAAGGACCTGCGCGCCGACTACGGCACCGTCGACGACGCCGAGCATGCGCTGACCATCACCCGACACCTCGCGCCGATCATCGAGCGGTCGCTGCGCGCCGCCGGCACCGCGGAGAAGCGCGTGGAGCTGACGCAGCAGATCCTGGCGGTGCTGCCGGACACGTTTGCCGACGGCGCCACGCTGCACCCGCGGGACCCAGACAGGATCGCCCGCCTTGAAGAGGTCGCGAAAGCATCCGCGCTGGGCCATTCCCGGCTTCCGCGGCCCGTCACCCCGTTCTCCGATGCCGCGCTGATGACCAACGCTCGACACGAACCGACGTTGGCCGCCGAGCTGCGCGCCGAGCTGGGCAGTGCCGACCGCGTTGATCTGTTGTGTGCCTTCATCAAATGGGAGGGTCTGCGGCTGCTGGAGAACGAACTCACCGAATTGCGCCAGCGTGATGTTCCGCTGCGCGTCATCACCACCACCTACCTGGGCGCCACCGATGCCCGTGCTCTCGATGCGTTGGTTAACGACTTTGACGCGCAGGTCTGCGTCAGCTACGAAACCCACCAAACCCGGCTGCACGCCAAAGCGTGGCTGCTGCGGCGCAACACCGGCTTTCACACCGCCTATGTGGGGTCGAGCAACCTGTCGCACGCCGCGCTGGTCGACGGGCTGGAGTGGAACGTGCGGCTCTCGGCGAAGTCGACACCACACCTGCTGGAGAAGTTCCGGGCGACGTTCGAGTCATACTGGGAAAGCCGCGACTTCGAGCGCTACCACCCCGCCGAGGACGGCGACCGGTTGCGCGAAGCGCTGCAGACTGCCTCCGGGATTCGCAAACCCGGCCCGTCACCCTTCACCATTTCCTTTCTGGAGGTGCGGCCCAAGCCCTTTCAGGCCGAGATGCTCGAACAACTCGACGCCGAACGCACCATCCACCACCGGCACCGCAACCTGATCGTCGCCGCCACCGGCACCGGCAAGACCGTCATGGCCGCACTGGACTACCGCCGGCTGGTCCGCGAGATTCACGACCGAGACCTCACCGTGCTCTACGTCGCGCACCGCAAAGAGATCCTCGGCCAAGCGCACCGGATGTACCGGGAAGTCCTCACCGACGCGAACTTCGGCGAGCTCCTCGTCGACGGACATCAACCCACCAAATGGCGGCATGTGTTCGCCAGCATCCAATCCCTGACGGCCAACCGGCTGGCCGGCATCGAGCCGAACCACTTCGACGTCGTCGTGGTCGACGAGTTCCACCACGCCGAAGCCGCGTCGTATCGGCGGCTGCTCGACCACGTGCGCCCGATCGAACTGCTCGGCCTGACCGCCACCCCCGAACGCGCCGACGGCGTCGACGTCCGCGAGTTCTTCGACGGCCGGATCGCCGCCGAGCTGCGGCTGTGGGAAGCCCTCGAACAAAACCTGCTGGCCCCGTTCCACTACTTCGGCATCCACGACGGCACCGACCTGGAGGCGGTGTCCTGGAAACGCGGCGGCTACGACCTGTCGGCGCTCAGCGGCGTCTACACCGGCAACGACGCCCGCACCCGCATCGTCCTCACGCAACTGCGCGACAAGGTGGCCGACGTCGCCACCATGCGGGCGCTGGGTTTCTGCGTCAGCGTCGAGCACGCCCGCTACATGGCGCAACGCTTCGCCGACGCCGGCATCCCTGCCCGTGCGGTGTCGGCCGAGACGTCCGCCGACGATCGTCGTCAAGCACTGCGGGCATTGCGCAACCGGGAGATCAACATCATCTTCGCGGTCGACCTGTTCAACGAGGGCCTGGACATCCCCGAGGTCGACACCGTGCTGTTTTTGCGCCCCACCGAAAGCGCCACCGTCTTTTTGCAGCAGCTGGGCCGCGGGCTACGGCTCACCGAAGGCAAGACGGTGTTGACCGCACTGGACTTCGTCGGCCACCAACGCCGCGAATTCCGCTTCGACCAACGCTTCCGGGCGCTGACCGGCGTCGGCGGCAGGGCGCTGCAACGCCA
>NZ_JBYCKY010000532.1:0-3026 GCF_057473605.1 Mycobacterium sp. TH-M82
CGAAGTGCCCCCTGACGACGACGGCATCCCTGCCACCGAAGACGACAGCGACAAGCTTGAACGCCTGTGTGCGGCGATACGTGCAATCGACATCGACATTCTCCTTTCCGAGGAAGCCTGGCGATAACTCGCCCCGGGGGCCCCTGCGGCATAGGTCGGGCGACCGTTTCAGGCGCGGCGGCAGGCACTTCGGGTTCGCCGGCGCCTGTAGTAATCACGTCATCACGTCATAACGGCCGCCAAAGAACGGGATCGACCTGCCGATTTCAGCTGAGTGTCAGTCAACCCGATTAACCTAGCGGCGGCTTCCTTCCAACTTGGGGCGGACTGAAGGAGATCGATCCGGCATGACCAGGTTCAACAACGGCGACCTCGTGGCGGCAATCAAGGACATCGGTGGATTCGCTCGTGAGTTCGTCCCGAGAGGCTCCGAAGGGGTCGTCGTCGATGCACCCATGTGGGGAGACGCGGTAGTGCTCTTCACCGTCAAGGGCTTCCTGAGCGACAAGAAGGTTCGCATCACCATCAGCGACGACGAAGTACGGTGACCCGACTGCGGGGACAGCCCGTCCAGCCGGCATGACCCGCTGACTCTTCATCAGCGGGTCCGGGGTTCGAAACCCTGACGTGGCGCGGGCAAGTCGCCGGTCGAGCGACACGCCGGGCGGCGGCTTCCTGGCGTTGCTGGGAGTTTCATGAAACACTAAAGGGGGTGTAGATGACTACGCCCAAAAGCCGGCAGAGTCCGGCTTTTTTTGTGCCCGCGTTCGGCCCGCCAATGGGCCGTCCGGGCTTTCTCTGGCGACATCTTTCCTAATCACAGCACCTTTCGTGATGAACGAAGATGCCTGCCGACCCCCATTTAGGAGGGATCAGTGTCCATTTTCCCGGACAGCTGGGACCAAGCGTGGCTGTTTGCTCCGCTGGTCTACATCGCCATCCTGAGTCACCGTGACGAGCCCGCACAACGTCTTGTCGCGCTCGTTGAGTCTGTCGCGCAACTGGTGCAATCCATTGCCGACATGATCGGACGACTCAAGCGATAGGCTCTACGGCACTTCTCGCCCCGAGGCCTGCGATGTTGTAGCTCGCCACCGGCGCTCCGACTCAGCAAGCACGTCTTGCCCCGACGGTCGAAATCACGTTCGACCCGCGGGGCTTTTTTGTGCCCAAAATCGGCCCAACCTCGCTCCGAATCCAGCCCCTTCATGTGGCCGGGGCCAGCCGGCGGGCGATAGCAATTTGGGTCACGCTGCCTGGTCATTACAGCGCTATAACGCTATAACGCTTTGACTCTTGTATTTTCTCTATAGGTACCTGACCAGGGCGAACGGTACGAGCCCCTGTAATCCGATTCGCTTCGCGCGGTAATCGGTATGAGAGAGAAAAAATTCCCGTGGGATGCCCGCGGCGCAGCTGCCGCCGGTGTCGCCACCATCGCCATCATCGCCACGCTGCTTGCGCCGGCGGCATGGGCTCCGTTGGTGAGCATCATCAACACGCTCGCCGTCGCCCTGGTGCTGCGGCCCCGCCGACGATGGGACAGGCGGGATGGAGCGGCGGCCCTCGTCGCGGCCGCCGCAGTTCCTATTGCGCTCATAGCGTCACCGGCTGCACCGTCCGTGGGTATCGCCAGCGCTCTGCTCGTCGCGCTGAGCCTGCGACGCCGGTGAACGATAAAGCGTTATAGCGGTGGAACGCTATAACGCCTTATCAAGGGGTTGTCCCAGCTCTAGAGTTCTAAGTGGCAGCTACACAATATAGCGCTATAACGCTTCACCGCTGTAACGTTGTAACGCTTCAACGTTACAGCGCTCAAGCGTTATGATGCCGGGATGGCTGCAATCGCCGTATGCCACTCCCGAAAAGGGGGTGTCGGCAAGTCCTTCATCGCGTACGAGCTGGCGACCCTGCTGGGCGCTGTGCTTGTCGACCTGGAACACGACGGCGGGGGAGTGACCACTAAGTGGGGATATCGCCCCCAGGATCACCCTCGCGCCCGGCTGCTCGATGCGCTGGAACCGGGCGCGGCCGCACCGCGGCCCTTGCGCGGCTTCAAGAAGCCCGCGCTCGTGCCCGGACATCCCGACCTCTACGACCATCAGCCCGACGCCACCACCATGGCCGACGCTCTCACTAAGTGGGCTCAGGAGTGGGACACGGACTGGATCATCGTGGATACCCACCCGGGCGCCAGTCCGGCCGCCCACGGCGCCCTGGCCGTGGCCAACATCGTCCTGGCGCCCACCGCCCTACGCACTGCCGAACTCGACGCCACCGCCGAGCTGGTCAACGAAATCGCGGACTACCCGCTGGTCATCGTGCCCAACTTCGTCCCCACGACGCCGCCCGCGCCAGAAATACAGCGGCTTCGCCAGATCATCGAGAACACTCCCGTGCAGGTCGCCCCACCGATTCCCACCGCGCTGCACGTTGGCACACGGAAGAAGCGCATCGCGATCACCGCCGAACACCCGCCGGCCAAATCTCTGCAACGCGTCGCCGACGCCCTCGGCAACCTGGCCACTTTCGTGAAGGGATACGTCGATGGCTGACGGGCTCGATTCGCTTACCGCGATGCGCAACAAGACGACGACCTCGCGCCGGGCCGTGCCGCCGCCGCGGCACCCGCCTCGTCAAACACCCGTGCAGATGCCCGAGCCGGCACCGCCGACCCCACCGCCGGCGCCTTCGCCCCGGCCCGTGGCCAGCGGCCCAGCACCCATGCCAGTACCCGGTGGCAGCGAGTTGGCCAAGGCGTCGATCTACCTCGACGAGCACACCGATGCCTACCTGGAAACGGTCCGCGCCGCGGCGCGGACCACCAAGCCCCGCGTGGACGCCACCCGCAGCGCCGTCGTGCGTCTGGCTCTCAACCGTCTGGCCGACCAACTCACCCCAGGCGAAGTCGTCGCCGAACTTCAACGCAACGCCGAAGGTCACACTGGTCCCGGCCGCAAACGCTCCTAGCGTTATAGCGCTATAACGCTGTAACCATTATGTGGGCAACGACCCTGTAAACGGGG
>NZ_JBYCKY010000533.1:0-1128 GCF_057473605.1 Mycobacterium sp. TH-M82
GCGCCGCTCAACGCCTACACCCGGCTGGTCCTGGTGGGCACCCTGCCCCCGCAGATGCGTGCGGTGTGCCAGTTGGACTGGAACGACAAGAAGGAGAAGCGCTTTCAGCGGTTCGCCGCCACCATGCGGGCGCTGAACCCGCTCGTCAACCGCCTGCCCCTGTCGTTGGTCTACCTGCCCTGGGCGGCCAGGGCGTGGCGCCGCACGGGGGTCGACCCGCGCGGCCTGCACAACGGGGCCTGAGCAGTTGAACGGCGCGTAACCAGAATCGAAACTCTCTGTGCCGTAAGCCAATCGGCAGCCGAAGCCGTTTGCCGCGCGGGTCCTGTGACAGGATCAGTGGCATGGCCGACATCGACTTCTCGCTGCTGGACGTCCCCAGGTCGGCACCGATCGACGATCCCGAGGCCTACCTGCGCGCCGCGATCGCCTGGCACTTCGGTCGCGACACCGGTTCGGCGTTCTGGTTGCGCACGGCCGAGACGCTGGACTTCGACCCGCTGAGCGACGTCGCGACCTTCGCCGACCTGCGGCGGTTTCCCAACCTGGTCAACGAACTGCGCGCCGTGCCGGTCGAGGATCTGGTCCCCCGCGGTTACGGATCCCCGGCGCCGCTGCCCCGGATCTTCGAGTCCGGTGGCACCACCGGCGCCCCGAAACGCACCGCGCAACTGCCGGATTGGTGTGCCCAGGTCGTCGAATGGCAGACCGAGGACTTCGCGACGGGCGGCTTCCTGCTCGGGCGCGGCTTCCTGTGCCTGATGCCCAGCGGACCGCACGGGGTGGGCTACTTCTCGCGCCTGGTCTCCGAGCGGCTGGGGTCGGTGTTCCACTCGGTCGACATCGACCCGCGCTGGGTCAAGAAGCTCAGCGCCCGCAACGCCGCCGCCGAGGTGGCGGCCTACGTCGAGCACGTCATCGACCAGGCCGTCTTCGTCCTGCAGACGCAGGACGTCGCCAACCTGCACGCCACGCCCCCGCTGGTGCAGGCGATGGCCCGCGACGACCGCGTGGTGGACCTGGTGAACGAAAAGATCCGCTACCTGTTGCTCAGCGGCGCGCACGTCGACGCCGACACCCTGGACCTGCTGCGCGACATCTTCCCGGCCACGACCATCACGATGGCCT
>NZ_JBYCKY010000534.1:0-2526 GCF_057473605.1 Mycobacterium sp. TH-M82
TGCCCACGGTGATCGGATGCAGCCGGGAGCCGACTCCGCCCGCGAGGATGATTCCGCGCACTCGCAGAGTCTGCCAGGTGCGGTCGATGTCGGCAAGCAGGACGGGGATGCACCGCGTCACACCCCTTCGTGAATGAGGGTGCACTTGTGGTTGACGGAGCTTCGCGTTCGGGGTCGGTGTGGTTTCGTCGGGTGGGGCCTCGTGGGTGATGATGTGCCACTTGCTTTGCGGTGTAGCCGATGAAAGGCGCGGCCGTGCCGAGCACGCTGATCACCCCGGCAGCCACGGCAGACCGTAGCTGTAGCCCTGGTCCAGCGCATGCAACCGGGCGGCGTTCATGACCTCCACCGGTCCACCTCAAAACATGCTGCCCGGACCGGTTCAGCCCAGTTGCTCCCCCGTCAGCGGGACTGCACGGTCATCAAGCTCCATCGGCCTCCCTGAGTTCAGACTTTACCGGAGCCTGGGCGTCGGCCAGCCTCTCGCGCAGACTCTTCGGCCGTATATCGGGCCAGTTCTGCTCGATGTAGTCCAGGCACGCGGCGCGGCTGTCTTCGCCTGGCCGCCGCCCATACACCACCCGCCAGCCGGCTGGAACGTCGGCAAAGGCGGGCCACAGGCTGTGTTGCCCCTCGTCGTTGACCAAGACCAAAAAGCTGCCGTCGTCATTATCGAACGGATTGATGCTCACTGCTTCCCCAGCCGCCTAGATCGATTCGTGGATCAGTTCCACACGATACCCAGTGACGGCGAACTCGTAGCTGGGCTGGCCTAGGAGATTTAACACGTCCTCGTCGGCGGTGATGGTCCCGAGTTCGGTGCCTCTGGAGTTGAACACTTACCGGGCATCGATCGTGCTGCTCACCGGGCTTCGCCAAGCCGGCAAGACCACTCTGGGCCGGCAGGTGGGCCAGTCGTCGCCAGGATGCACATTTGATGCCGAGAACCCGGTCGACGCCACGCGGCTCACCGACCCGATGTTGGCCCTGTCTGGCCTCAGCGGGCTGATCACGATCGATGAGGCGCAACGGATACCGTATCTGTTTCCGGTGACGGCGCCGAGCTCGCCCGATCGCTCGACGTCGCTCATAGGACGGCGCGACGCTACCTTGACGCGCTCACCGATGCGCTCGTCGCCCCGATGGATTCGAGATTAAGAGAACATCGGCACCGTCGCTCACCCGGTCGATGCGCTCGGCTCTGGCCGATCTCCAGCTGGCGAGGTTGGCGATCATCTACCCTGGCCAACACCGCTTCCCCATGAGCGACAAAGTCGTTTCCATTCCCGTGGACCAGATCTTGACCACCGGCAGCGTCGATGAGCTGCTCGCTCTCCTGAAGTAACGCCGGTAGGGCTACGCCGAGAACACCAAGCCCGCCTTGCGTGAGGTGGCCGCGCACACGCTGGCCGAGTTCGACCTGACCGGCGAGTTCGCCTGACCAGCCGGTCTCGTGCGGCCTCGACGCGCGCGTCATTGCCTACTCAGCTGCGCCGCAGCGTCTCGATGACCGCGCTGAAGTCCTCGCCGGCATGCTCGGCGGCGAAGTCGGCGTAGATCGCGGCGGCGTGGCTGCCCAGCGGCGCAGCCGAATTCGTCGCGGCCACCGCATCCATCGCCAGCTGAAGGTCCTTGTTCATCAGGGCGGCGGAGAAACCCGGCCGGAAGTCGTGGTTGGCCGGCGACGTGGGCACCGGCCCGGGCACCGGGCAGTTGGTGTGCAGCGCCCAGCAGTTACCGGTGGCGCCGGTCATCACGTCGAACAGCGATTGCGCGGACAGCCCCAACTTCTCGGCGAGCACGAAAGCCTCGGCCACAGCGATCTGTTCGACCGCCAGCACCATGTTGTTGCAGATCTTGGCAGCCTGGCCGGCACCGGGGCCGCCACAGTGGATCACCTTGCCGGCCATGGGTTCCAGCACCGGCATCGCTCGCCGGAAGCTCGCCTCCTCGCCGCCGACCATGAACACCAGCGTGCCGGCGACCGCACCCGGCACCCCACCGGAGACCGGAGCGTCGACCTGTGCGAAACCGTGTGACCCGGCCAGCGTATGCACTTCGCGGGCGTCGGCGACGGAGATGGTGGAGCTGTCGATGAACAGGGTGTCGGGCCGTGCAGCCGGCAGGTTCTCGGCGTAACACGCTCTGACCACATCCCCGTTGGGCAGCATGGTGACCACCACGTCGGCATCGGCCACCGCGCCGGCGGCGCTGTCGCACACGCTGACCCCGTGGGCCGCTGCCGCTGTGGCGGCGGCCGGCACCGGATCGAATCCGCGAACGGCATAGGCGGCGGCGGCCAGGTTCGCCGCCATCGGCCCGCCCATATGGCCCAGCCCCAGGAACGCCACTGTGGTCATGTGGGCGGCCCCTCCTATCGCCCGCTGCGGACCCGTGCCGCCTCCGCGCGGCCGATGACCATCCGCATAATCTCGTTGGTGCCCTCCAGAATTCGGTGCACCCGCAGATCGCGGACGATCTTCTCCAGACCGTACTCGCGCAGATAGCCGTAGCCGCCGTGCAACT
>NZ_JBYCKY010000535.1:0-2065 GCF_057473605.1 Mycobacterium sp. TH-M82
GTTGGTGACGGCGAGTTCCTCGCCGGCTTCCACCCGCGCGAGATATCGCGACGCGTGCTGGCGCAATTCTCGGATTCCTATCGCTTCCACTTCCACGGCCCAACGGTAGCACAGATTGTGCTATATCAGTGTTCGCCCCCACGGCTTCAGGCCTAGCGGTACTGCACGATCCCGCGGCCGTCGACATGCCGGAGATCCGACGTGTTGGCGGTCGCGATCGGGGTGCCCAATCGCAGGCTGGTGCAACCGATCCAAAGGTCGTTGCTGCCATCAGGGGCTTCCCGATCGTGATTGGTTATGAACGCCCCAAGCATCCGCCGGGAACGTCACCGGAGCGAAGGCTCGCCCCTTCATCGCATCAACGTCAGGCCGGCAACATAGCACTCGGGTCCACCACAGTCGTCACACCCGACAGGTCGAAGCCGAGCAGGTCGCCGAAGAGCGTCACCGCCTTGCCCCAGTCAGCGGTGTCGCCCTTGAGCACCGCATCGAAGAGGTCGTTGAGCAGCCCGCCGTCCTGCGGCGACGCCATCGGGAGCCCGCCCATGTTGACCGGGCCGGTGGCATCCGGATTGACCAGCGGCGGAGAATCCGAGCCGGATTTCAGGTTGAGCAGGTCGACGACCTCTTTGCCCCCGATAGCGGGCACCAGGAAGCCGTAGGTGTTGAAGACGTTGCCGATATCGACTTGCTCCTCGTCGATTTCGGGGAAGACCGATCCATGGGGGAGCCAGATATTACCGATCGTAAGAGAATGGCCCGAGAGAGAGTTATCGGTTGCGGGTGCCGTGGAGCTGAACGTGTCGTCTGACCCCGAGCTGAAAAAGCCGGACGGGTTACTCGTCCAGGTGCCCGCTATCGGTGAACTGCCCAGACCCAGCGAGTCGCTGGGGTCGGCCAGCACGGCGTTGGACGACGTGTCGGAGCCATTCAGGGTCACCGTCCAGCCGTTGACATCCACTGTGGTGTCGTCGGCGTGGGCTGTCGCTATCCCGATGACGGCCACGACCGCGAGGCCCGCGTCAGCCAGCGATACACCGGCACCCAGCCGTCCTGCATGTTGAAGAAACATCTCTAGCCCCTTCACAGATTCAGGATTCAATACCGTAGCGATTGTACGCAACGAGATCGACAGGGCGACAACAATCCTGCCACGACCCCGTCACTAGCCCGGCACCTACGGCATCAATTGGTACGCCTTGGATCCGGGCTCACCGTTCGGCGGCTACACGAACTCCGGCATCGGCCGGGAGAATGGCCCCGAGGGCGTCGAGCACTTCACCCAGCAGAAGAGTGTGCTGCTGCCGATGGGTTACCCGGCCGAGGACTGAGGTCGGTCACGGCAGCAGGCGCAGGCCCCACTGCGAGAGCACTGGGCCGACGAGGACGAAATAGCTCTTGGAGTCGTCGCCGTCGGGGCCGCCCGACAGGATGCCGACGGCGCTGGCGGTGCCGTCTGGGTTGACGACGAAGCCCGGGCTGCCGCTGTCGCCTTCGATGCTGAACACATTCGCCTCGACCACATTGCCGTCGACGCCGGTGACCTCACCGCAGGTCTCACCGGTCTGGGCACCCAGCTTGCACAACGTCATTCCGACAACGATCTGGTCGGGGTGCAGCACGCCGCGAACCCGGCGTCCGGCGACGTCGCCGCTGGGTACACCAACGGCCGGGGACAGCAGGATGGCGGCCGTGTCGCGGTCGCCACCGTTGTTCTCGCTACTGAGGATCCTGCCGAGCCGATTGTCATTGCCGTCCACCCATACCGAGCCGTCGCCGGAGTCACAGTGCCCACTGGTCAGCAGGTAGTAGGTGCCGCCACCACCCTCGGCTGCGAAGCCGGCGGTACAGCTGCTGGTATCGTCGAGGACCTCCATGCCCGGCATCGGATTCGCCCACGCGGCACCGGGAAACGCGGCCAGGGCGGTGGCCGCGATGAAACTGAGCACGCCGAATCTGATCGTCCACCAGACAGTCACCCGAAACCTCCTGAAGCAATGATGGCCGACTCGTCCGGGTCGGCAGCCGGGTCATATTTTTTGGATCGCAAAAAATCCCATGCGGG
>NZ_JBYCKY010000536.1:0-2034 GCF_057473605.1 Mycobacterium sp. TH-M82
GGCGGCCGCTTCGACGTCGAGGAACCAGATCGTCTTCTCGCGCCCGATGGCTCCGGCGGCCGGCACCGAGACCGGGTCGGCACCGTGGACCGCGGCGGCCACCGCACCGGCCTTCGCTGCCCCGGACACCATCAGCCACACCTCGCGGGAACGCCGGACTGCGGTCAAGGTCAACGTGATCCGTCGCGGCGGCGGCTTGGGGGAATCGTATATCGGAAGCACCAGGCGGGTGGTTTCACGTACGGCCGGGGTGTCCGGAAACAGCGAGTTGATGTGGCCTTCGGGTCCCATACCCAGCAGGTGCACATCGAAATCCGGGGCCGGTTCGCCCGGACCGGCGTTGGCGGCCAAGACTCGTTCGTAGCCGAGTGCAGCAGCATCGAGATCATCGCCGAACTCGCCGTCGCTGGCCGGCAACGCGTGCACGTTGGCCGGCGGAATGTCGACGTGATCCAGTAAAGCCTCGCGGGCCGCTTTGTCGCTGCGGTCGTCGTCGGCTGCGGGGACGTAGCGCTCGTCCCCCCAGAACAGGTGCACCGCCGACCAGTCGATCCGCTGGCGGTGCTCGCGCAGATGCCGGAGCACCACGACCCCGTGCCCGCCGGTCAACACGATCAGCGCTCTGCCCCGGGCTGCCACGGCGGTCTCGATGACGGCGATCAATCGCTGGGCGGCGGCTGCGTAGAGCGTGTCGCCGTCGGGAAAAGTCTCGATAATGGTGCTCATAGGTACTCCACTCTGTCGATGCCCCGCAGCGCCGCACCGAAAATAGCGTCGGGGTCCAGCCGGCGCAGATCCTCCGCCAGGCACTCGGAGGTCTCCCGGCGCGGCAATGGAACCAGCACGGGCGGGCGAGCGGTGCGGCTCAATGTCGCCGTCGCGCCCTCCTGCGGCCGGCTGAGTGTCACCGTCTCACTATTGCGTACCAATTCCACCTTGAGATCGCCGGTCGCACGCCGCACCGATCCGTCGATCCGGCTGGCCAGCCAGCCCGCCAGGATGTCGAGGGCGGGTTCGGTCTTACGCCCCGACACCAGCGCCGAGGTGATCGGCTCGTATGGCGGGTTGTCCATCGTCGAGGTGAGCAGCGCCCGCCAGTAGGTGATGCGGCTCCATGCCAGATCGGTGTCGCCGGGGGTGTATCCCGGCAGCCGGCTCTTGATCGCCGACAGCGGGTCGGCACCGTTGGTCGCGTCGGTGATACGCCGGATCGCCAGCTTGCCCAGGGGATCTTGGGCGGGCACCGCGGGGGCGATGCCGGGCCACCACGCAACGACCGGGATGTCGGGCAACAGGAAGGGTGTGACGACACTGTCGGCATGACCGGCCAGCGGACCCGTCAGCCGCAGCACCACCACTTCACCGGCGCCGCCGTCCCCGCCCACCCGCAGCTGGGAGTCCAGCCGTGCGCCGGCGGCATCCGTGTCGCCGGCGTTCACCACGATCACTCGGCTGGGGTGTTCCTGGCTGGCGATGTTGGCTGCGGCGACGGATTCGTCGAGCAGCGCGTCGGTTTGCGGTGCGATGAGCAGTGTCAGCACTCTACCCATGGTCACCGCGCCGACTTGTTTGCGTAACTCGTCGAGCTTCTTATTGATCGCTGTGGTGGTGGTGTCGGGCAACTCGACGATCACGGCCGCCGCTCTCCCCCGCAAGCGGGAGGTGCCCCCACCTCATCGCTGCGCTCTGCATCGTCGCCGGCGCGGATCACGGCCGCCGCCATTCCCGCCCGGTACGGCGCAGCATCTCAAACGACGACGCCGGGCCCCAGGTGCCCGCCTCGTAGGGCTCGGGCTTTCCGTGGGCGGCCCAATTTTCGAGAGCGGGATCGAGTATCTCCCAGTATCTTTCTACTTCCTCTTTGACCGGAAACAGCGACGGTTCACCGAGCAAAACGTCGAGGATAAGCCGCTCGTAGTCTTCGGGTGAATTATCGGCGAACGCGGAGCCGTAGGAGTAGTCCATGTTGACGTCGCGGACTTCCATCGCGGTGCCGGGCACCTTGGAGCCGAACCGCAGCGTGACCCCTTCGTC
>NZ_JBYCKY010000537.1:0-5952 GCF_057473605.1 Mycobacterium sp. TH-M82
TGGGGGCGATCAGGCCGTTGGACCGTCCGTCGTGGTTGACCGCGCTGCCGGCGATGACGGCCAGGATCGCATCGCCGTCGCGGCGGGCGTCCTCGACGCGCTTGAGCACCAGCATGCCGGCGCCCTCGGAGCGGATGTAGCCGTCGGCGTCCGACGAGAACGCCTTGATCCGGCCGTCCGGCGACAGGACGGCACCGATCTCGTCGAAGCCCAGCGTCACCGCGGGGGTGATGATCGCGTTGACCCCGCCGGCCACCGCCGCGTCGCATTCGCCGTTGCGCAGCGCCTGGACGGCCTGGTGGACCGCGACCAGCGAGCTCGAGCATGCGGTGTCGAGAGCCACCGACGGCCCGCGGAAGTCGTAGAAGTAGGAGACCCGGTTGGCGATGACCGAGGTGGCGGTGCCGGTGATCGCGTACGGGTGCGCGCTCGTCGGATCGGACACCGCCATCATGGCGTAGTCGTTGTTGGAGACACCGACGTACACGCCGACGGGCTTGCCGCGCAGGCTGGACGCCGGGATGCGGGCGTACTCCAGCGCCTCCCACGTCAGCTCCAGCGCCATCCGCTGCTGCGGGTCGATGTTGTCGGCCTCGGGCTTGGCCACCGCGAAGAACTCCGAGTCGAAGCCCTTGATGTCCTTCAGGTAGCCGCCGCGAGTCTGGGCGTTGGCCACCCGTTCGGCCAGCCGCGGCTCGGCGAGGAACTCCTCCCACCGCCCCTCGGGCAGGTCGGTGATGGCGTCGCGGCCCTCCATCAGCGCCTGCCACGTGGCGTCGGGGGTGTCCATGTCGCCCGGGAAGCGGGTGGACAGACCCACGACCGCGATGTCGACGCGCTCGGCGGGGCCCGTGCGCGTCCAGTCCGCGTCGCCGTCGGCGGACGTGTCCGCCTCGGGCTCGCCCTCGATGATGCGGGTGGCCAGCGACTCGATCGTCGGGTGCTGGAAGGCCACCGCGACCGACAGCGTGACACCGGTCATGTCCTCGATGTCGGCGGCCATCGCCACGGCATCGCGCGACGACAGCCCCAGCTCCACCATGGGCACCGACTCGTCGATCGAGTCGGGCGACTGGCCGGTGCACCTGGCCACGTAGTTGCGCAGCCATTCCCGCATCTCCGGGACGGACGGCATCCGCCGCTTCTCCTCATCGCTGCGCTCTGCATCGTCGTCGGCGCGCATGTCGGTCTTCTTCGCGGGCAGGTTGTCGTTCGCGGGCGGGTTGTCCAACGATTCAGATCCTGTGTCAGTCATGTCCGGTTCAGCTTGATTCGGTGGCAAAGGCGGTGGGAGAACCGACGCCGCTGCGCAGGCTGCCGTCGAGATAGGCGGTCCGGCAGGCACGTCGGCCGATCTTGCCGCTGGAGGTGCGCGGGATCAGCCCGGCCTGCACCAGCAACAGGTCGCGAACGGTCACGCCGTGCCGGACGGCGATCGCCGCCCGGATGTCGTCGGCGATCGGCTGGTAGTCGAGCTTGTGCGCCCCCGCGGCGCGCTCGGCGACGATGACCAGCTGCTCGGAGGTGTCCTCCGGGTCGTAGCTCAGGCCGGTGTGCGGGTTGTCGAACACCTCCCGGGGCAGCTGGTTGGCCGGCACCGAGAAGGCGGCGACGTACCCGGTGCGCAGCGCCTTGTTGGCCTCCTGGGCCGAGTACTCCAGGTCCTGCGGGTAGTGGTTGCGGCCGTCGATGATGACCAGGTCCTTGATCCGGCCGGTGATGTAGAGGTTGCCCTTGTAGTAGGTGCCGTAGTCGCCGGTGCGGACCCACATACCGTCGTCGGCGGCGCCCTCCGCGTGCGACGGGCTGGTACGCGACTTGAGGATGTTCTTGAACGTCTCGGTGGTCTCCTCCTCCTTGCCCCAGTAGCCGACGCCCATGTTGTTGCCGTGCAGCCAGATCTCCCCGATGTGCCCGTCCGGCAGCTCGGTGGCCGAGTCGGCGTCGACGATGACGGCCCATTCGTCGACACCGATCACGCCCGCGGACACCTGCGCGACGGCGTTGGGCGCGTCGGCGGCGACCTCGACGAAGCGGTGCTCGTTCAGCGCGTCCCGGTCGACGTGGATGACCAGCGGCGCCTCGTTCATCGGCGTGGTGGAGACGAACAGCGTCGCCTCGGCCAGGCCGTAGGACGGCTTGATCGCCGTCTCGCGCAGGCCGTAGGGCTGGAACGCCTCGTAGAACCGGCGCATCGATGCCGGTGACACCGGCTCGCTGCCGTTGAGGATCCCCCGGACGTTCCTCAGGTCCAGCGGCGGCTCGCCGTCCTTGGGCGCACCGCGCAGCGCGGCGTGCTCGAACGCGAAGTTCGGCGCCACCGAGATGACCGACCCGTTGTCGTTCTCGTCCTGGCGCGCCATGGCCCGGATCCAGCGGCCGGGCCGGCGCACGAACGCGGCCGGCGTCATGAACGTCATGTTGTGGCCGAACACCGGCGACAACAGCACCGTGATCAGGCCCATGTCGTGGAAGAACGGCAGCCAGCTGACGCCGCGGTCGCCCTCCTCGCCACCCATGGAGAGGGCGTCGAGCACCTGCACCACGTTCGTGGGCAGGTTCAGGTGGGTGATCTGCACCCCCGTGGGCGTGCGGGTCGAGCCCGACGTGTACTGCAGGTAGGCGATGTCGTCTGCCCCGCCCGTCGGCTGCTCCCAGGTGACGCCGACCTCGTCGGGCACCGCGTCGACGGCGATGACGCGGGGCCGGTCCTTGGCCGGGCGGTTGCGGAAGAATTTGCGGACGCCCTCGGCGGAGTCGCTGGTGGTCAGGACCGTCGAGGGCGTGCAGTCGTCGAGCACGGCGTGCAGCCGCCCGACGTGGCCCGGCTCGCTGGGGTCGAACAGCGGCACCGCGATCCGGCCGGCGTACAGCACGCCGAAGAACGAGATCAGATAGTCCAGGTTCTGCGGGCACAGGATCGCGACGCGGTCGCCGGGCTGGGTGACCTGCTGCAGTCGGGACCCCACGGCCCGGTTGCGCTTGGAAAAGTCGGACCAGGAGATGTCGCGGGCGATGCCCTCACGCTCGGTGGAGAAGTCGAGGAACCGATAGGCCAGTTTGTCCCCGCGAACCTTTGCCCAGCGCTCCACGTGCCGGGCCAGATTGAGGTTCTCGGGAAATCTGATCTTCCCGTTCACGATGAACGGGTTGTGGTACGCCATACCGCTCTCCTGTCAAACACTGCTCGTCGACATTTACCTGTGGTCTGCGCACGGGCCGACCCGGCCGGCCCGCGATGACGCAGGCTCCGGTTCACATCGGCTCCGACCCGAGCGGGTCAGCACAACGCTACTTATGCTCTTGACGCTCTAACTGCTCTTAATTTTCTCTTAATGTTAAGGGTCCGAACCCGGCACACCAAATCACAAGGTACCGCTGTTGGGGGTCGGCTCCGTTCTACCTGAGGCTGTGTCCCCTCACCCGTGTTTGGGATGCGGCGCGTTCTGGATCAGGCCCCGCGCCCAGTTGAGCGTCCACTCGGTCGCCGGCTCCCCGTCCAGGCTCCAGAACTGCGGGGTGGCGTACAGGGCGTGCACCGGTCCCGCGGCGCCGCCGGCCAGCGTGTTCAGCGTGTTGGGCAGGTTGGTGAGGCTGAAGGCCTCGTCCGGGGCGGCGCAGATGAGATCGCCCGGGGCGCAGATCTCGTTGGTCCTGTCGTTGAGCGCCCCGAAACCGCCCGGCCGCGCACCGGTCATGGTCAGACCGAGCCCGGACAGCACCGGCACCTCGTGCAGGGTGACCTCTGCACCCTCCCCCGGCGGGTTGGGCCCGACGTCGTTGCCCACCCCCGGCTGGCGGCGCCCGTCGGCGATCAGCGTCACGCCCAGCACCAGGTCGTCGTCGACCGGGCCGCGGCCGTTGCCGATGTCGCTGGCGATGTCGCCGCCGATCACCGCGCCCTGCGAGAAGCCGATCAGCACGTAGCTGGTCAACGGGCACTTGGCGTTCATGTCGGTCATCGCCTTGATCGTCGCGCGGGTGCCCTCGGCCCGGCTGGCGTTGTACGACATCTGCGTGTCGCCGCTCAGCGGGTTGTTGAACTGCGCGGTGTAGGGGACGGTGTAGGTCTCCAGCCGCGAGGGCGGGAACTGCTGACGCAACGGCCCGGTCACCTTGAGCAGCAACGCGTTCGGGAACTGCGTGGGGTTGAGCGGATCGTCATCCGGGGAAGACTCCCAGGTGCCGGGAATCGCGATCAGGTCCACGTCGGGGCACGAGGCGGCCTGGCTGGCCGGGCGGGGCTTGTGGGGGTGCGTCGTCGTCGAGGCCGGCGGCAGCACCCCGGGCGGCACCGCGGTCGGCGGCGACTGCGAGCTGCGCAGCAGGACCACCACCGCCACCAGCACCAGCAACACCACGCCCGCCACCGACAGGGCGGCGGCCCAGGCGAGCATCCGGTGGCGCTTGCGCCGCGCGTTGGTTGCCATGTTCTCCTGCCAGTCGGAAGGCGGCAGCGACGCGGTCTCACCCCCCGCTGCACCTTCTACACGGTACCGGCTCGCCGTCTCAGCGAATGGCGCCGACGATGTCGCCCGACATCGCCCCGAGTTGGCCCGACCACGAGCCCCAGCCGTTGTCGCCGCCGCCGGGGAAGTCGAAGTGCCCGTTGTGCCCGCCGTTGCTGCGGTACATCTGGTAGAACTCGCGGGAGCCGCCCATCGCCACGGCCGCCTGGCCGATCACCGCCGCGGGATCGCTGGCCCCGTCATTGGTCGGGCTGTACACCCACACCCGGGTGTTGTTCTGCGCCAGCAGTGCCGAATGCACCGTCGGGTCGTGCCACTTCCAGCGGCCCAGCTGCGGGGCGCCCCACATCCCGTTGCCGTCGACGCCGCCGAATTGCTGCAGGCCCGCCAGGATCGCACCGTTGTAGTTGGTGCTCGACGGGTACACGAAGCCCGACAGCGAGCCGGCGAAGCCGAAGCGGTCGGGGTGGAAGGCGGCCAGCGCCATCGCGCCGTAGCCGCCCTGCGCGGCGCCCACGGCGGCATGACCGCCGGGCGCCAGCCCCCGGTTGGCGGCCAGCCAATCCGGCAGCTCGCTGGACAGGAACGTGTCCCACTGCTTGCTGCCGTCCTGTTCCCAGTTGGTGTACATGCTGTAGGCGCCGCCGGCCGGCGCGACCACCGAGATGCCCTTGCCGGCCAGCGTGTTCATCGCGTTGCCTGCGGTGACCCAGTTGCTGACGTCCGGCCCGGCGTCGAAGGCATCGAGCAGGTAGACCGCGTGCGGGCCGCCTTTGAGGAAGGCCACCGGGATGTCGCGGCCCATCGCCGCCGAAGGAACCATCAGGCTCTCGTAGCCGGCGGCGCCGGCCTTTCCGGGCGAGCCGCCCACCGCCACCACACCGCTCAGTCCCACAGCCAGCGCGGCGACGCACACCAGCCGCAGCAGACCCCGTACGACCCTCATGGCCACCCTCCATCGTCTCGTCGCTGTCTGCACATTAGCCAGGTCGCGGCCCGACCGGAACCGAGGGTGGTGAAACAGGTCACACCGCCGGAAACGATCGGTGGCGGGGACCCCGCAGGGTCCCCGCCACCGATGGCGTTGCTGTGTGTCAGTGACCGGCGCCGGTGTTGCCGGCGCTGTTAGCGGTGCCCGCGGTCGTGGCGGCCGGGCCGGCGCCGGGCGTCGCGCCCAGCGTCGACTGCAGGTCAGGCTTCATGGCCTGCAGCTGCGCGCCCCAGTACGGCCAGTCGTGCGTGCCGTTGTCGTCGAAGTTGAACACCGCGTTGTGCCCGCCGGCGGCGTTGTAGGCGTCCTGGAACTTCAGGTTGCTGGTGCGCACGAAGCCCTCCAGGAACTTCGCGGGCAGGTTGTCGCCACCGAGGTCCGACGGCTTGCCGTTACCGCAGTACACCCAGATGCGGGTGTTGTTGGCGACCAGCTTGCCGACCTGCAGCGTCGGGTCGTTGCGCGCCCAGGCGGGGTCATCCTTGGGGCCCC
>NZ_JBYCKY010000538.1:0-1833 GCF_057473605.1 Mycobacterium sp. TH-M82
TGCTGGGGCTGGAGGACTCCGGTTCGCGGATGAACCGGATCGGCCGCAACGAGCTGAACTACGGCGGCCACCGCAGCATCGCCCGCAGCCTGGCCGATCTGGACGCGGTCACCGTTGAGGAGGTCAACGTGCTGGCCCGCCGGCTGCTGCGCCAACCCTGCGGTGCCGCGGTTCTCGGCCCGCACCGGTCGAAAGGGTCGCTTCCGCGTTGGCTGCGGTCGATGGCAGGCTAGGAGGATGACATTCACCTTCGCCGAGCTGGTAGTGCCGGTGGTGGCCGCGCCGATGGCCGGCGGCCCGAGCACGCCGGCGCTGGCGGCGGCGGTGTCGGATGCCGGCGGGCTGGGGTTCGTCGCCGGCGGATATCTGAGCGCCAAACAGCTGGCCGAGGACATCACGGCCGCCCGTGCCGCCGCCACGGGACCCGTTGGTGTCAATCTCTTTGTCCCCCAACCTAGCGCCGCCGACATGGTGCAGCTGGACGACTACGCGGAACACCTGGAGTCGCTGGCCGAGCACTACGGCGTCGCGGTGGGTGTGCCGCGCCCCGGTGATGACGACCTCTGGCCGGAGAAGCTGGAGGTGGTGGCCGATGTCCGGCCCGCGGTGGTGTCCTTCACCTTCGGGACCCCGTCTCCGGAGACCTTGGCGATGTTGCGGGAGTTGAACATCCTGACCCTGGTCACCGTGACGTCGGCCTATGAAGCCGGTATCGCCGTCGCCCACGGCGCCGGTGGGCTGGTGGTGCAGGGCCCCGAGGCCGGGGCACACCGCGGCACCTTCGCCCCGGACGTGGCGCCCGGAACCGAGTCGCTGGGTGAGCTGCTCGACGCGATCGTCGGCGCCCATGAGGGTGTTCCGGTTGTGGCTGCCGGCGGCTTGGGCACCGCGGCCGCTGTGGCCGGGGTGCTGGGCCGCGGCGCGGTGGCCGCGCAGGTCGGCACCGCACTGTTGCTGTGCGACGAGGCCGGAACCAACCCGACCTACCGCGCCGCGCTGCGGGACCCGAGCTTCGTCAACACCGTTGTGACGCGGGCGTTTTCCGGGCGGTATGCGCGTAGCCTGGAGAATGACTTCACCCGCGTTCTCGACGACGTGGCGCCGCTGGGGTACCCGGAGGTCAACCACATGACGTTGCCGATCCGCGCGGCGGCGGTGGCGTTCGGCGACCCGCAGGGCACCAACCTGTGGGCGGGGACCGCATACCGTTCCGCTCGTGCGGGATCCGCGGCCGATATCGTCGCCAGCCTGACCTGCTGAATCCTTCACGGCGAACAGAGCGGCTGGGCTAACTTCAGGGCATGGATTTTCGCTTTGACCCGGCTCGGCTCGTCGACCTGGCAGAGCAGACCGCACGCAGCTATATCAAGGCCGCCGAATGGGGCGAGCGGCAGATCTTCGCGGCGATCCGGTCGGCAATGGGCGTCAGCTCGGGGCAGGCCCCGGCGGCACCTCCGCCGGTCTCCGCCGAGGCACCCCGGAGTCTCGACGCCAAGATGCACAACCTGTTGGACCGCGCGGTCGGGCAGAACACGGCGTCGAGCCGCCAGGAGCTGTTCCACAAGATCCTCGACCAGATGGTGCCCGACGAAGCGCGGATCATCAGCGCCCTGTCCGACGGGTCGGCATCACCGTTGCTGAACGTCTATGCGCGCACCCGTGCGGGGCTGGTGGGTGAGGTGGTGCTGGAGAACATGTCGCTGATCGGAAAGACCGCCGGCCTCGCTCTTCCGCACCTGACACCGATGTATGTCAGCCATCTGCTCTCCCTCGGGCTGCTCGAGTCCGGGCCCGAGGACATCGCCTTGAAGGACGAGTACGAGATCCTCGGCG
>NZ_JBYCKY010000539.1:0-5820 GCF_057473605.1 Mycobacterium sp. TH-M82
AATGGGGTCACCCCTGCGTTGTCCATGGCCAACAGCACCGCGTCGCGGCCAAAGTAGAACTTGGGAGCCAGTCCGGCGCGAACGGTCATAGTCCTCATGATTTCTCACAGCCAACAGGAACAGCAACAATCAGGGGCAGCATCTGAACAACGGTGGAATGTCCAGCCGGCGCGAGATGAACCGCATCTTGGCTTACGACGTGCATACGCCAGCCGGTCGGCGGCCGCAGTCTCGCAAACGGCGCATCGACGCAAGTGGTGCAGGCTACTACTCGAAGTCTCGAGGGTTTTCCCACGGTTCATCTTCTCCCAGGATGGGGAAATGGTGGGGAACGCTGTGCGGTGGGTGGATGACTTGCGGTCCGAACGGCAGCGTGGGCCCGCCTCCGGTCATCGGCCCTTTACCGACCTTCGGTGGGGTCGGGGTTGGCCCTGGCTTGGGTGGCGTCGGCGCTTCAACCGGCGGAGCCGGTGCGGGCACGGACCGCGGAGCGGGCGGTGACTTCGGTGCGGGCGCGCCGCCCCTGGGTGCTGCTTCGGCGGTGTGTGGTGGAAGATCGCCGATTTGAATGTTTTGCCACCGAGCGAACTTTCTGTCATGCGGGTTGTAGTCCCAGTGCGGGTTATGCCACTTGTCAGCGCCGGGGTCGTATCGCCACTCTCCGCCTTTGTTGTCCCACAGGCTCATGCCCCCCTCTGCCTGCTCGCTGGGGCGGCTAGCGGGCCCGGTGGTCAGGTTCCCGTCGACGGGAGGTCGTAGGCCCTCAGGCGGCAAACCGGGAGCTGGTGATGGAGCGGGGTTGGGCTGCGGCCCGCCATCGTGTTTGAAGTCGACCAACTGAATTTCGTGATGCTCCGGCGCGAAGCCGATCTCACCCACGCCGGTAGCCGCGACGGCTAACTGCCCCGCAACCTTCGCGTCCGCCGCTTCCAGTAGCTCGGCGCGGAAGCGAATGTCGGCGGCGAAGCTCGCTGCCTGGGCTCGGCGGGCGGCCTGCTCGGCGGGCGACGTGCCGGTGCGGGTGTCGATCACCGACAAATCTTCTCCCACAACGAAACCCGCTTCCTGCGCGTCCTGAACGGCATACAGCACCCGACGTTGCGCCGCGCTGATGTCGCTGGCGCCGTTGCGGGCGATCCCGGCAGCCCGGCGTAATTGGTCCGCTTTGCCGCTGACGACAGGCAGGTCGGCGCTGGCACGTAGGCGCAGCGCGTCACCGCCTGCCCCCCGCCACGGCAGCGCATAGGACTCGTTGCGTATCTGCAGGAACACGTCTTCCCACCGATCGGCGTTGGTGGTCAGGTAGTGGGCCGCGTTGATCAGGTTCTCGGTGCTCCACATGCGAATCTGGGACAGGGCGGCAGGCATCGCTACGCCATTTGCCCGTTCTGGGCTACGGCCGTCATTTCGGCCGCACTGGCGGCCTCTTGGTCGGCGTACCCGGCGGCAGCCTGGGTAGCTGCGCCAGCGGTGGCCTGGGCTCGTGCCGCTAACGCCACTGCAGCCGCACCGATGGCCGCGTACACACCGCTCAGTGCGGTGCTGGTGGTTTGGAACGGCTGGCCTGGTGACGGTGGGGGACCGGCGGTGAGCTGGCCACTTAAGCCTTGCCATCGCGTAGCGGTCACCTGCAGCCCGGGGGCGACGACCTGTAACTGTTGCGCTCCCACCTGGGCGATCTTAGGCCGGTTGTTGGGTAGAGGAAATTCACTTCACGCGGCGTAGCTGAACGAGGTAGCGGGCGTGGCTTACGTTCTGCGAGCAATTGTCAAAAGCTGTGGATTGAGCGACCCGTCAAGTCGGGAGACTTCGGCCGTGAGATTCAGCTGAGGGCTTCTTTCTGGGGGTTGTGAGTAGTGGGCGGTCTTCGTCTCGACCGGCCGGATGTCGCCGCGGGTGCTTGCAGATGTGGTGGTGATTGAGCCAATCGGCCCATCTGGCAATGGCGTATCAAGACATCGGGTTCGCCGCGACATCCGGCCCGAGGCTTCAGGGTTCGGACGCGAAGAACGACAGCGCGTGATCGCCTTCGAATGCCAGAACCCGTGCCGGTGCCCCGTCGAGCGCCACCAAAGGCAGCGGCATGGCGATGATCCCGACGAATGGTGTTGAGATGCGGGACAGGTGAACGACATACTCGATGTTGTAGATGTCGTTGCCCAGAAGGGCGTGGTGGACGATGGCGTCCTTGCCGTCCCATTCGTCCTTCCGGATGATCTCTTCTTCAGGGAAATCGTAGACAACCGCTTTGACTTGGTGATCGACGAGCCAGAGCGCGGCATCACCCGTTAAAAATGGGGCGTTGCTATGGAAATCGTTTGCGCCCCATTTGCGGTCGGTCCAATCGGTGCGCAGAATCGCAATGTCGTTTGGTGCCAATCCGGGGTCGCGGTCGCCGAGCACGCTGCTGTCGATGGCGCGGTAGCTGTCGAAGTCTGAAAGATCGAAGACTGCACCACGTCCCATCAGTCGCTGCGGGGCGACCTGATCGATGGTTGCGCCGCCCGGTATGAAGTGGCGTGGAGCATCCACGTGCGTTCCGAAGTGAGCGAACATCTTGAAGGTCGAGGATTGGACACGGTGCTCCGCGAATGTGTGCGGTTCGGGGTAAAAGGTGTTGCGCGATGTGTATCTTCCGTCATTCTCTCGGATCGGCATTGTCAGGTCGATCATCGTGACGTCACACTCCTCTCCTGGTGTCGTGCTGGTGCCGCAGAGCTTGCCTGGTGGGATGTCGCCGCCGAATGGCCCTCGAAAAAGTCAGCCAAATACAGGACACACCACTAGAACGTCCAGCCCTGCGCCTCGATGTAACCCATGAGGTTGAGACACGGCACGCCGAGATTGCCACACACGTCGGGTATGCGCGGACTAGTCAGGTTCCCTCTGGCTGCCTCTTCGGTCACGACGGTCCCGTTGTGGACCATCGCCAGCGCGATCACGAACGGGTCTGCGGCACTGCGCCTGCCACTCTGGCTGACAAGCCGGGGATGCAGGTTGAGAATCTGTGCGGCGCTCTGCTGTATCGGCCGTTCAAGCGGGACGAACAGGTTAGCTTGCGCGTCGGCCCACTGCCGTGCGTCGTCGTCGCGCCTGTTCAGTTCGTTTCGCACCTCATCCACCGACCGGATCTGACCGGCGACTATCGCGTCCTCAATCTGCGCCCACAGGGTCTGAAACACCTTGGGCCGGAACAGGTCACGCCGTCCGTTCAGGATGGCGCTGGTGTCGAAGGAGTAAAACTCGTCGGTCAAACCATGCTCCGCAACTCGGCGGATTCGGCCAGGCGGGGTATCTGGCTCACCTTCGCATCCAGGTAGATCGCGGCGGTGTTGCTGTCGATCACGCGGCGGCGGTGGGCATCGGTCACGGCGCGCACGTACGCCTTGCCGAGGTCGCGCACGGCGCTGCGGTACCAGTTGCCGCCCGATGCGCGGTTGCGGTCGGCCTCTTCATCATGGGCGGCGACGAACTCGGCACGCCGCCGGCGATATAGCTCGACGGGCACCAGTCCCAGCGTGGACAGTCGTCGTAGGAACGCCTCGGCACTGACACCGAACAGCGCTGCAACCGGGCGCAATGTGTCGTAGTCCCACGATACCGGAATATCCGTGCGCGCAACGACTTCCGGCCGTGCGCGCACCTCGGCGGCAGGCATCAGCACGGCGGCGGCGACGGCATTGCACCGGGCTTCCAGTGTCCGGTTCGCGGTACGGGGCCGGTCGTCGGTCACCACGTCGCACAGCCCCTCGGTGTGTAGCACCAGGTGTATGAACTCATGCAGCAGCGAGAACAGACGGGGGCGGGGGTAATCGCCGCCGTTGAGCACAATCACGGGCAGCATGTCGAAGTACAGCGACAGGGCGCGCATCTCGTCCACGGCCACCTTGCCGCCGCGTGTCGCCAACACCAGAACGCCGGACGCTTCGATGGCCGACACCCAAGCATTCAGGTGCTCGTAGGGATTGAGCGTGGCAGGCGGGGTCGGCAGCGGGCCGACTTTGATCAGCGCCGCACGGATGCGGCGGGCAATCTCGGCGTCGCTGTCATCCGCCGACACCGGCACGCGCCACGCGTCGGGTAGCTCCCGCTCTTCGGTTTCGGCCAACTCAAGCGCGAAGTCGCGCTGGGTGTGCGCTCGTCTGAATTCTTCATGCAACTCCGGCGACCAGTGTCCCGCCTCGGCACCGTCGAGCCGCCGGAAGTCCCGCAGGGTGTCGAACCCCTCCGGCGGCGTGGACAGGAAGAACACCGCCAGCGAGCGCTTGTACACCTCGGCGGCCTTGCGCAGTTGCGCGATGGTAGGCACCACCGCGCCCGCTTCCCATGCCTCCACCCGATCATCGGCCAGGCCGAGTTTGCGGGCCGCCGCCAACGCGTCCAGCCCACACGACTCACGTGCCCAGCGCAGCACAGACGGCTCCACTGGGGCAGGTATCGACGGCATAGTCATGATGATGCACCAACCCCACCCACAACAGGCATCAATCGCACGCTACGAGGTGGAGCGTCGAAGAGCACGATCGACAACGCCGACACCGGTTCTGGCTACGCTGCTGTGAGTGGGCAAGACCAAGCAGGAGCGGAAAGAGCGGCAGCAGGAGAACCGGCGGCGGTGTCTGTTCTGCGGTCGAGCGAAGGGCGACCTCATTCATCCGCACGATCCGAATTCGCGCAGGGTCGAGGACATGACCCGCGAGCACTTGTTCCGCGAGTCGTGGCGAGAAAAGCTAGAATGCAGCGTTATTCCGAGTAATCATCCGGCGGCTAAAAGGGAATTCGTTAAGTATAATATCGACGGATCGAAACGGTCGGCGGAGCCGGAGATTTTGTTTCAAGTGACCGCGAAGTGGGTGTGCGATTACTGTAATAGCGGCTGGTTAAATAGGTTAGACGCCGCTGTCGAGCCATGGATATTTGATCCGTACGACGACAGCTTAAAACCCGATCCGGTAGACCTTCGCTTATGGGCCATAAAAGTGGCCGTCCTGCTCTCCTATCACGAGAACAAATTAATACCACAGCCCGAGGATATTCAGGCGGTTTATGATGGTCACGATATTCCCGAGTGGTATATTTTTGTAGGTCATATGGGAGACCCGCATCATGCGTATACATTTGTCGGGTGCGGCCCAGTCGGCCTTAGCGGAGGCCGGATAATGGGAGTCACGCAGGCATCTTGGTCGCTCGGCCATCTCATGTTTACCGCAATACGTCCGGTCGGTAACAGCGAAATACCAACGAAGCTGCTTAATACGTTCAGGCAATCCAATATATCCGAAGGTGTGGTCATAGCGGAAATCCAACCAAAAGCTAAAAGACTGCCAAGCGCGGCGCTATTACCTAAAATGGATACGAGGGGCTATATGTCCTGGGCTTGGTATTTCAGCACTAATGGCTTGTCCCCAATAGCGCATATAATCAGAGGAATGGAGAGTGGACTTGCGCAGGCGGCGAAGGATATGGGGTTGCCTTTCCGCGGGATATGAAACCCCCTGTCCCTCGGCCCTAATTGCATTGCGGAAAATTCCGCAATGCCCCAGGAATATCACGAGGCCGCACCGCTGACGACGGGGCAGATTGCGAAGCTGCGAACCCTGCTCAACACCGATTCGGAAGGCCCAGCAAAGCCGGCACTCGCTTGACCTGTGGAAGCTATGTCACGCATATGTCGTGCAGCGGTTCCGGCCTGGCCCAGAAATAGCCTCTGAGCTGTGCGAATGCTGGTGCCCCCGGCAGGATTCGAACCTGCGGCCTTCTGCTCCGGAGGCAGACGCTCTATCCCCTGAGCTACGGGGGCGCACCTGACAAGACGCTGCG
>NZ_JBYCKY010000540.1:0-1663 GCF_057473605.1 Mycobacterium sp. TH-M82
CATGCCAGCGGGTTGGCGGAGTCAGGATAGGGCATGCCCACGATGGTGACCCAGAAGTCGGATGCCGTGAACGTCGACCAGTCACCCGACCACAGCAGCCGCACGTCGGGATAGCGCTGCCGGAGGTCCAGATGCTCCTGCAGCGTCATGGTGTTGTCCCACACCACACCTTGGTCGACGACGCCGGGGCGTTTGGAGCTCAGTTGCGGCACCCAATGGTCGGCGACGGTGACGGCCACGAATGGCCGGTCCTCATCGGCAATCTCACGCAGCCGCTGCGCGGCGTCCAGCGGCGCGGTGGCGGCCGTGCTTTGGGGGTAGACGGGCTGCGTGGTCGAGGACGGTTCCGGCTGGTAGGTGGTCACGCTGGGCGGGGTTTGGGCCAGTTCCGGTGAGGGGGTCTGCGGCTCCGTGTTCCGGCCGGCGACAACTGCGATCGCCGTCAGCACCACGACGGCGACGAGCAGCAGCGCGGCGGTGGCAATCAAGGCCGGCAGCAAGTACTTTCCACGGCCTTGTGCCGCCGGAGCCGGTGGGGGAGGAGGGTATTGGACGTTGAAGGGTGGGTAGCTACCCGGTCCCGCCCTGTATTGGGGCGCCTCCATCGTGGGCGCACCGGCCGCCGACGCTCCCTCTGCGAGGGCACGCTTGGCGGCGCGGCCCAGCGCTCCGGCACTGCCGTAACGGTCATCGGGGTGTTTGGCCATGCCGCGGGCAACGACGTCGTCGAACGATGCCGGAACGCGGGCATTGACCGCACTGGGCCGCGGCGGTGGGGACGACAGATGCGCCGCGATGATCTGGGCGCTGTGGCCCGCGAACGGCTTGTGGCCCGTCAACGCCTCGTGGAGAACGCAGGCCAGCGCATAGACATCGACCGCCGGTGTTGCCTCGGAGCCCTCAAACCGCTCCGGCGCCATGTAGTCGAAGCTGCCCACCTGATAGCCCGCCATCGTCAGGTGGGTGTCGCCCATGGTCTCGGCGATACCGAAGTCCACCAGGTAGGCGAAGTCGTCCGGCGTGACGATGATGTTCTGTGGTTTCACTTCGCGATGGATCAGTCCTTCGGCGTGGGCGGCATCGAGCGCGGCGGCGATCTGGCCGACGATGTCGGTGGCGCGCTGCGGGTCCAGGGCGCCTCTCTTGAGCATGTCGTGCAGGGTCTGGCCCCGGACCAGCCGCATGTCGATGTAGAGGACGTTGTCGATCTCGCCCCAGTCGTGGATCGGGATGACATGCGGCTCCTGGAGGATGGCCGCGGCACGCGATTCGCGCAGGAAACGGGCACGGAATTTCTCGTCATCGGCATACTGCTCGTTGAGCAGCTTCAACGCGACCGTTCTGCACTTGTCGGTGTCGTAGGCCTCGTGCACCTTGCCCATGCCGCCCGTGCCGAGCAGTCGGACAACCTTGTACTTGCCGAACATCCCGCCGACGGGCGACTTCACCGCATTCCCTGCTTCCTTTCGCCACGGTCAGTATCCGACGAGACGGCGGGCGGCGCAGGTGTTTGCCGGGGAAGCCCTATCGCGGGACGCGGTGCTGGCCGGCTAGTCCTTCCCGCAACAGCCGACGTCGGCAAGCCGGTCCAGCTGCTCGAGGAATTGGTGGGCTTCGCGGTAGGCGGCGGCCGTCGACGGCTTTTGGCAGGGCATCTTGCGCA
>NZ_JBYCKY010000541.1:0-4569 GCF_057473605.1 Mycobacterium sp. TH-M82
GCCCGGCAAACACCGCCCGGCCGTCATCGTTTCCGTTGATGAGATACTCGCCGGGGTCGATGACGAACTCGTTGTCGTGGTACCGGTGTCGAGTTCACGCTCATCGACCCCGTTGCGGCCGACCGTCTCACCGGACGAAGGTGTAGACAGCCCGAGTGTCGCTGTCTGCCGCAGCGTGCGCGCCGTCGCCCGTACCCGCCTGCTGGAAAGGTTGGGAACGCTCGCGCCTGTCACGATGCGCGACGTCGAACGCGCCCTCGCCATGATTTTGGGCGTTGAGGACTGAACCTCGTTGCGTGATCTGCGTGCCGCAAACGGCCCGGCCTGCCGGGGCTACATGTCGAGCACTCTGCGCCGTGCGCCCGAGCTTTCGACCGGCCGCGCCGGGTTCGTCGGCTGCGTGCGGCGCTCGGGCTGGATTGACCCCGCCGACGTCGACAGGTCCGCTGTGTTGACCTGTGTGCCCATTAGGCCCACAATGGGGTGATGGCCACCAAGACGGAACGATTCGCAGTGCGTCTGACCGCTGAACAGGACGCGCTGATCCGGTGTGCAGCCGAGGTGGAAGGGACCGACCTCACCAATTTCACGGTCACTGCAACGCTGGCGCATGCCCGCAACGTGTTGGCCGATCGACGCCGGTTCGTGCTCGATGATGCGGCTTGGTCGAAGTTTCTGGCAGCGCTTGACCGGCCGGTGTCGCGCAAGCCACGGCTGAAAGCGCTGCTTGCGGAGGAATCCATCTTCGATGCAGCGGAGTGAGCGGCTACAGCGCGCCGCGCCCGATCAGCGAACGCGACGATCTTCTCGCATTTGACAGCGGCGAGCCCAGCTTGGACCACTACCTGCGTGCCCGGGCTTTGGCCAACCACGTGGAAGGCGCGTCGCGTTGTCATGTGACATGTCGCGCCGGCCGGGTCGTCGGCTTTTACGCGCTGGCGGCGGCTTCGGTGCAGCGCCGCGCGGCGCCCGGACGAGTGCGGCGCAACATGCCAGAGCCCGTGCCGGTGATCCTGTTGTCCCGGTTGGCGGTCGATCGCGCAGAGCAAGGCAACGGGCTCGGTGCACATCTGCTGCGGGATGCGGTCATTCGCAGTGTGCGCGCAGCCGATCTGATCGGCGCGCGGGCGATGCTGGTGCACGCCATAAGCGATGAGGCCCGCTCGTTCTACGCCCACTTCGACTTCGAGCCGTCGCCCACCGACCCGCTGCACCTGCTGTTGCTCATCAAGGAAGCCGACGCGCTGACGCGGGCGTAACGCGCGAAAAATCGCAACGCGATCGTGGAGTCCCGGCTCGGCGATCTGCGCGACCTGGAGCAGTGTGTCGAGCGGGTGACCGCCTTTCTGCACAGCGGCCGGTCCCGGGAAACGTGCCCGGCGCGGGTAGGGTCGGGGCCGTGTTGGACGGCTCCGGCGAGACGATCGGCGCCGCGGTGCGCCAGCTTTTGGCGACGCGCGGCCCGATGACCGAGGACGACCTGCTGGCCGCGCTCGTCGCCGACGGCGTCGAGCTCGGTCCGGACGCCGAGGCGACTCTCGGGGAGGTGCTCGACGAGGACACCCAGCTGGTCATGCCGTTGGCCGATGAGAGGGTCGCGTGGATTCCCGCGCTGCTCGACGGCAGGATCTTCACCCACCGCCTCGGCGAGGCCGAGGCCGCTCATGACCTGATCGAGTGGGGCCCCGACCTGGCGCCGGTGTCGATGCTGACCGAGTTGGACACCTATCGGCGCCTGGTCGACGGCTCCCCGATCGGCGACGCTTTCGCACAGTTCGACGCGGACGTCCTTGCCGCGCGCGGGGTGCCCGCGGCGGCGATCGGCAGCGAGGGCGCTTTGCTGTTGCCGCCCGGGCACCTGGCCGGGCTCGGCGCCGAGGCCGGCGACGTCGTCGGCTTGCGGGTCACCGCGCGCGGATTCGAGGTCACGACCGTCGCAGACCCGGCTCCCTGCGATGTCGGCGCGTCGCTGTCCGCCCTGCTCGAGGAGCAGCCCGATCGGCCCGAGATGCTCGACAACGCGGTGTGGACAGTGTGCGCCGACGACGACAGCATGTTCCGGGAGCCGGCGGCACCGCTGGGTGAGCTGCTCGCGGCGAGCGGGCTGGCCTGCGAGGGCGACTGGATCGCCTGTGCGGGTTTCGATTTCGGCGGGTGGCGGGTGGCCGGCCGGATCGAGTCGATCAAGGAGCGCTACGACCTCGACGACGACGAGGCGCTGGCCGTGCTGGCCGTCGTCGGGATCTACGGGCAGACCCTCGACCTGGTCGAGGCCGTGCAGGGTGCCCAGGACACCCCACCGCCGCCCCCCGACGACGAGGCCGACTCCGATCCCGACCGCCAGGTCATCCGCGCCGCGCTGGAGTCGCTGGCCGACCCGGTCGTGGCGGCCGCCGCGCTGGACGAGATGGGTGTGCACGACGACC
The DNA here is from genome assembly GCF_057473605.1 of Mycobacterium sp. TH-M82. Classification (NCBI taxonomy): domain Bacteria; kingdom Bacillati; phylum Actinomycetota; class Actinomycetes; order Mycobacteriales; family Mycobacteriaceae; genus Mycobacterium; species Mycobacterium sp. TH-M82. The sequence continues at coordinate 2,427 of NZ_JBYCKY010000541.1, forward strand.
AATCCGCCGCCGCGCTCGGCGTTTTCGCCGAGACGGCGGAGCCCCTGGCGCCGCGCGCGGCGCGCCCGGCCCTGCGCTGGATGCGGGCCAAGGCGCTCGAGGCGCTCGGCGACTGCGAAGAAGCGGAAGCGACGCTGCATGCCGCCGAGTCGCTGGACCCGTCGTGGCCGCTGACGCTGCTGTCGCTGGCCCGCTATGCCGGCGATCGCGGCGACGCCGAGCGGGGGCTGGCGCTGCTGCGCCGGGCGGGGGCGTCCGACGACGACGAATTGGTGCAGCTGTTCGAGCGGTTCCGGCCGGCACCCCGGCCCGGCCTGGGCCGCAACGAACGCTGCTGGTGCGGGTCGGGCCGCAAGTACAAGGTGTGCCACCTCAACCGCGAACAGTTGCCGCTCGAGGAGCGGGCCGCGTGGCTGTATCAGAAGGCCACCACCGATCTGCTCGACGGCCCGTTTTGGTCCTTGTTCGTCGACACCGCGGAGGCCCGGGCGCAGTACTGGGATTCGTCCGACGCGCTCGTCGCGGCGTTCGGTGATCCGCTGGTCTGCGATGCGGTGCTGTTCGAGGGCGGGGCGTTCGCCGACTTCCTCGGCACGCGCGGCTTTCTGCTGCCCGACGACGAGCGCTCGCTGGCCGAGCGGTGGCTGCTCGTGCAGCGTTCGGTGCACGAGGTGCTCGACGCGTCACCCGGCCGGGGATTCACGTTGCGTGACGTGCGCACCGGCGACGTGTGCGAGGTGCGCGAGCGCACCGCCAGCGCGCGGGTGAAAGTCGGCCAATTCTACTGCGCCCGAGTCGTTCCCGCGGGGGAGACGATGCAGATCTTCGGTGGGATGGAGCCGGTGTCGTTGGTCGAGCGCGACGGGCTGATCGGGTTGCTCGACGACGAGCCCGACCCGGTGGAGCTCGTCGCGGCCCTGTCGCGGCGATTCGCCCCGCCGGGGCGTTAGCCGAGGGCGAGCCGCGGGTTGGCCGCGACCGTTGCCGACCGCTGCCTGAGTCGCTCTACGAGTCTTCCAGGCGGAAGCCGACTTTCATGGTCACCTGGTAGTGGCCGACAGCCCCATCCTCCAGGTGGCCGCGAATCGACTCCACTTCGAACCAGTCCAGGTTGCGCATCGTCTGCGCCGCCCGTGCCAGCCCGCTGCGGATAGCCGCGTCAACGCCCTCGGGTGAACTTCCGACTATCTCGATCACGCGGTAGGTGTGATTGTTCATCGCTCTACCCTCGCACCGGCCGCGGCGCAGGGAGTGTTCGGGTGCAGTCGATGCGCGGTGAGCCGGTGCTGGTGAGGTGAGCCCCTCGTAGTGGTCCAGTTGTTGTGCGACTCTGTTGCCCGGTGTTCCGGGCAGGAAGAATCGGCAACGACATGACATCGAAGAAACGCCGGCGGCACACGCCGGATCAGATCATCCGCAAGCTCGCAGAGGGCAACAAGCTGCTGGCGTCGGGCCAGGACCTTGACGAGGTGTGCCGTCACCTGGAGACCGCCGAGTCGAACTGGCATCGCTGGGTGGCCCAATACGGCGGCATGAAGGCCAGCGACGCCAAGCGGCTCAAGGAGCTGGAAGCCGAGAACGCCCGGCTCAAGAAAATGGTCGCCAACCAGGCTCTCGACATCGACATGCTCAAGGAGATCTCGGCGGGAAACTTCTAACCCCGAACCGCAAGCGCAGCGCCGTGGAGATGCTGCGCGACCGGTTCGGGGTGTCACAACGGCGCGCCTGCACGGTGGTGGGCATCCACCGATCCACGATGCGCCTGGCCCCGCCGCCGCTGAGTATCGAGGAAGCCGAGTTGCGCACCTGGCTGCGCCGGTTTGCCACCGACCGGCCCCGCTGGGGTGGCGGCGGGCAGCCAAGATGGCCCGCCGGGCTGGCTGGCAGGTCAACAACAAGCGCATCCGCCGGCTATGGCGCGAGGAAGGCCTGCGGGTTCCCCAGCGCCGCAAGAAGAAGCGCTTGACCGGCATCGGCGTTGTCGTCGGGGCGATGTCGCCGATCCGTCCGAACGTGATCTGGGCGATGGACTTCCAGTTCGATACCACCGCCGACGGTCGCACCCTCAAGCTGCTCAACGTGATCGACGAGTTCACTCGTGAAGCCCTCGCGATTGAGGTTGATCGCCGCATCGACGCTGACG
>NZ_JBYCKY010000542.1:0-8741 GCF_057473605.1 Mycobacterium sp. TH-M82
ACGTGATCCAGCCCGGATTCATCGCAACCAAGATGACCGCCCCCATGCGATCCAACCCCGCACTGAAGGCCGTAGTGGACCAACAGATGAAAGACACGGTGCTGCTGCGGCGCATGGGCGAGCCAGAAGAAATCGCCAACACTGCATTGTTTCTTGCCAGTGACGAGTCCTCCTACATCACCGGCACCGACATCGTCGTGGACGGCGGATGGTTCTCCGCCGCCGCCTACCTCACCAATGAAAGGCACAACCACATGCTCGAAATGATGCAGCGAACCAAGAATTAGTGTAAGGACGTTTCAAGCCACATTCGATCGCCGGGTCGGAAACTGCGCATCTAGCAAACGAGACACCCGTCGGGCATTCATGCCATCACCGGTCGCATCACAGTGGCGACGGGACCCCTCAATCACCTCCGTCGCACTGTTCTCGGGATCTCAAGGCACCGTCGCTCATCGAGGAATACGGCGGAATCGAATACCGAGGGTTACCAGTAGAATACGCTGTATTCGGTCAGCTGTGCTACCTGTTTTGTGGTGCAGTCGCTGCTATGCGGCTTGGGGTAGGTAACTGTTGCAGCTTGGGTGCGGCGGATTGGTTGGTGGCCCGCCAGGACAGGATCGAAAAGAAACTCGCCGACAAACACCTCGGCCTACAAGCCAATCCGTCGGGTATGGCGTTTGATCTGACGTCGGCGTGGGTGATCGGCCGGCACTGCGAGCTGGCTGCGCGCGGCTACTCCCGCGACGGCAAGAAAGGCCGCGAGCAGATCGAATACGGGGTGCTGACCGACCCGGCGGGACGCCTGGTCGCGGTGCGGGTGTTTTCTGGTGCCACCGGCGATCCGGTCGCGTTCACCGAGATCGTCGACGTCGTCAAGGACAAACTCGATATCACCAAGCTCGTCTTGGTTGGTGATCGCGGCATGATCACCGCCGCCCGCATCGACAAACTCCGTGAGCTGAACGCCAACACCGATGGCCCCACCGATTTCGACTGGATCACCGCACTGCGCGCCCCGGCGATCGCCGCACTCGCCGCCGATGACGGCCCGCTGCAGATGAGCCTGTTCGACACCCAGGACCTCGTCGAGATAACCCACCCCGACTATCCCGGTGAGCGGTTGATCGCCTGCCGCAACCCCGCCCTGGCCGACGAACGCGCCCGCAAACGCCAAGACCTGCTGGCCGCCACCGAAAAACAACTCGCCGCCATCGACAACGACATCGAAATCGACAAACTCAACGGCCCCACCCCCACCCAGCGATGCGCCTTCGACCTCATCGACACCCCCATCCCCCTGACCATCGCCGCATAGCCAGAACAACCACCCACCAAAACCCACGAACTACCAGGTCAACCAGGGAGATCCCCTACCCCAACAGCCGTAACTTCGGACTAGGTGCAAAGAGACTGCCCGTTGAACAGACAATTCTGCGGTGGCGCGTAGGAACGGGTCAGCACGCCTCTCAAGCCACCTGTGGCTGAACCCCCAGGTGCAATAATACGATTCCAATTCGCGGGGGTGAGAACATAGTGCGTGCCAGATTGAGCGAGGGTGCTATTCCATGTGTGCGAAACGGACTCTCCCACCGGCAAATCGAATTCAAGCTTCCAGTCGGTTAACGGCGACGGGCTCGAATTGATGACGATGAAGCGGGCGATGAATCCGGTTTGCCACGTCGATGTCACCGACAACCTCGCCGTGGGCGCAGCCGCATGAGCTACGGGGGTGATGCTGAGTCCGAGGATGGCAACTATGAATGCCGACACCCTTACGTGAAGCACTGTGCGCCAGCGCTTCACGTAATCTCCTAGTCCGGCCATAGCAGCCAACGCTAGAGCCAAACAGTCGAAGTCGGCCCTCGCATCGCGGGTAAGGTGCAGTATCTTTGCTCAACTGAAACCGTCATGAGATTTTAGCCGCCTCGATCCAGCCTGAACCATTCACCGGCGCGGCCGAACGCGAACTTGGCGACGGGGAAGACCGGAACGCCAGCCGCATCGGGGACGCGGAGTCGTTCAGTCGCCAGCAAACGAGCGGTCTAGCCTCGATTTTGCATGCGGGCGTGATTGGTGGGGTTGGGACTCGGTGCTTTCCCCAGACTCGAAGCTTCTGTCACAGCGACAGGTCGATCAGGTTGTCGATGTCGCGCCGCGGCGCATCTGGGTTCACCTGTGGAAGATTCGTGCGGCGACGAATGAGTTCGGCTGGGCCGACGCTGGATCGGGATATAGGCCGGAGTTCAGCCACTGGCGTACCGTCTCGGGTAACGACGATGCGTTCGCCGTGCGCAAGAAGATACAGGCATCGAATCTGCAGCGTCACCAGTTACTCCTCCTGCCATAAGCATCCCCAGCGCGTTCTTTGCTGGGGTGCGCTTTTCACGTTCACTGGATGCTCACGACCGCAGTGAGGGCGCCCTTGCTGATACGGTTGTCGCTTGTTGCGATCGTGAAGCCGCGGCGGGCTGCTTGAGCGACGATCATGCGGTCGAATGGATCCTTGTGGTTCGAGTTGAGCTGGCCGGCGAGGACGGCGTCTGCCGAGTCGATGGCTAGGTCTGCGGCGTTCATGCTCGCCAGCGTCTGATCCCACGCCGACAGGAGCGGGCCACCGTTGAGTCGTCCGATCCGGGTCTTGATCGCCACTTCCCAGGCTGAGGCGGCGGACACGATCAGCTCGTTGGTTTGGTCGGCAAGGGCGTCTCGTACGGAAGTCGCGATCTTTTCCGGCGTTGAGACCAGCCACAGTAGCGCGCTTGTGTCCAGAAGGAATGCGGTCACGAGGCCGGACGATCCCACGCGGCGAGTTCGTCAGCGGGTAGCGGACCATCAAATATCTTTGGCACGACCAGTTTTGGAAACTGCCCGAAGGTGCGCGGTGTCACTTGAGCTGGCGAGAGCACGGCCACTGGCCGGCCGTGGTTGGTGATCGTAACAGGCTTGCCTGTACGCTCTACCTCGGCCAGAAGTGCATTCAGCCGGGTCTTCGCTTCCGTACTCGTGATCATCTTCACGTAGACCCGGCTACACTGGTAACACTAGCAGGACTAGTCCGACCGGTGGCATATATAAAACACCAGAGGTCGGGCACTCGTCGCTGACGCTTACCGGTGGACCAATCAAGATTGGCGATCCGGGCCGCAACACTCGTGTCGATCAGCAAGCGTCACATTCTTAGCTCAGTGCCGCGATCGCCGCATCGTAGTTGGGCTCACTGGCGATCTCGGGTACCAGTTCGGTGTAGGTGACGTTGCCGTCCGCACCGATCACCACGACGGCCCGCGCAAGCAGCCCGGCCATCGGACCGTCGGCGATCGTCACCCCGTAGTCCTTGCCAAAACTGTCGCGGAACGCCGACGCCGTTGTCACATTGTCGATGCCCTCCGCACCGCAGAACCGCTTCTGCGCGAAGGGCAGGTCGTTCGACACACACAGCACGGCGAGACCCCTTGCCGCCGCGCGTTCGTTGAAGGTCCGCACGCTCGTCGCGCACACCGGGGTATCGATGGACGGAAAAATGTTGAGCAGCAATGCCTTACCGCCGAACTGACCGCTGTTGACGGCGCCGAGGTTGGTGCCGATCAGGGAGAATGCGGGTGCAGCAGTCCCCACAGCCGGCAGCTCCCCGACGGTAGTTGTCGGATTTCCATGCAAAGTTATCTGTGCCATACCGATAGTGTGCCAAGTTCACTTGATCGACCCAGAGGCGGATACCTTCAACACCGGCCCTGATGGCGATGCAAACCGCACCGCGACCATCACGCGAGGCCAGACAACGCCGCGCCGGTATGGTCACGGCCTCCCCCACCGCTCGATGAGGTTGCGGAACTCCCTCGCCGGCTCAGTGGATGCACCCAGCTTCCGCACCCGTTTGGCCAGGGTGATGTCGGATGTCACGACGGTGATCTCCGGTGGCGAATCGGCGGCTTGCACCAGCCGGACGATCTCGTCGTCGCCCGAGTCGGCAGCGGCTCGTGGAGCGTGCGCTATCTGGAGCACGGACGACCGAATCGGCGGCGATGCCGGCTTTTCCAGCACCACCGTCACATCGTGGCCTTCCGCCGACACCCACTGCTCGAGTTGGTCCACCAGGTGCACCATCGCGCCTCGGCGGTCCTTCCACCAGCCGTCCGGACGCGACCCGATGACGTTCATCGCGTCCACGATCCACCGCACAGACCCGACGGTACGGTATAGCCGTGAGCCTCGTCACCTAATGCCTGCAAGGTCGCGACACGTTCGCCAGCACATCCTGGGCCACCTGGGACACGGCCGAGGGCCTGCGGGCGTGGTAGGAGCAGCGCAAGCCCGAATGGCGGGGTCGCCCAGACCAGCGCTTCAGCGCAGACCCAGTGTGCCGCTGAGATATTGACTGCGGCAGGCCACTCGTCCCAGCTTGCCGCTGGTGGTGCGTGGGATAGTACCGGCCGGTAGGAACCGCACGTCGAAGACGGGCAATCCGTGCCGACGTGCCACCGCGTCCCCGATCGTCTCGATCGCCGGTCGCGGATCGGCGCGACCGGCGCCCGCGGCGCGCTCGGCGACGATCACCAGTCGCTCCCCGGCGCCGATGGTATCTGGGATCGAGAACGCGACCGCATATCCCTGCCGCACGGTCGGTGATGCCTGCGCCACGGTGGCCTCGATGTCTTGCGGATAGTAGTTGCGGCCCTCGATCGTCACGATGTCCGCGATCCGGCCGGTGACGAAGAGTTCGCCGTCGAGATACATCCCCAGGTCACCGGTGCGCAGCCAGGAGCTTCCGATCGGCGCACCATCGGCGTGGCTGCCTTCGGCGAGCCGGGACTGCAGTTTGGCGCCGAACGTCAGCCTTGTCTCGTCGGGCCGCTGCCAGTAACCGCGGGCGACGTTGCCGCCGTGTATCCAGATTTCGCCGACTTCGCCATCGGGCAGTTCCGCAGCAGCATTCGGGTTGATGATCACCGCCCACTGACTGCGAGCGACCTGGCCGCATGACACATGCGCCACCGCGTTGGCCGAATCCGTTGGGACGCGCACCGCGTGACCGGCGCCGAGTTGCTCCCGGTCGAGGTAGACCGCCGTCGCCTCCGCGCTGGGCTCGATGGTCGACACGAACAGGGTCGCCTCCGCGATGCCGTAGGAGGGTTTGATCGCTGTGCGCGGCAATCCGTGCGGCGCGAACGCCTCGGTGAATGCCGTGATCGCAGCTATGCTCACCGGCTCCGAACCGATGATCATCGCCACATTGCTCAGGTCGATGTCCGCGCCCGGCGCGGGCAGGCCGCGTTGCGCGGTCAGCTCGTAGGCGAAGTTCGGTGCGGCGGTGACCACCCGCCCGTGCCGGGACTCCGCGGACAGCGCCGTGATCCAGCGCTGCGGCCGGCGAATGAACGCCGTAGGTGACATCAGGGTGGAGTGCCCCCCGTACACCGCCGGAAAACCGATGATCGACAACCCCATGTCGTGATAGAGCGGTAACCAACTGAGGCCGTGGATGTTTCGGTCCAGTAGCTCGATCGACAGGATCATCTGCAACAGATTGGTGCCGCTCGACCGATGGGTGACTTCGACACCGGTCGGGGGCCGGGTGGCACCGGAGGTGTACTGCAGGTGGGAGACGTCATCCAGGTGCAGGCGCACGGGACTGAACCCGTCTTGCGCCGAGTCGGGTATCTGATCGATGGCGATGACCTGCGGGCGGTACCGGCGCGGAAGCTCAGCCAGAAACGCCTCGACGGTCTTCATCGCCGGTGTGGTGGTCAGGACGACGCTGGGCGCAGCGTCGCGGAGTGCCGTATCGAGGCGTTCGGCATGACCCGGTAATTCCGGTGCAAACAACGGCACCGCGACGGCCGCGACGTTGATCGCCGCGTAGAACCCGACAATGTAGTCGAGACCCTGCGGTGCCAGGATCGCAACCCGGTCGCCGCGAGCGGCGACTCTTTGCAGGCGCGCACTGACGGCGCGCAGTCGCACACCGAACTGTGCCCAGGTGAGTCCATCGACGCGACCGTCGGCCGATGCCGCGTAGTCCAGGTAGCGATACGCCACGGCGTCACCGACATTGACGATGTTGCGCTCGATGAGGGATATCAGCGTATCGCCCTGCGGCAATGTGATGTTACCGGCGGCGTCCAGGCAGTCCTGGATTTCCATCAGGCGCCGGCTGCCCGCCAACTCCTGCGGGGAACCGCGATCCATTGGCGCAGTCTAGGTGCCGTGGCGATCCATCCACCTGGTGCGAGGTCCGCAAGCCTGCCGGCCTGTTCACCGACCCCTATTCACCACGGCGACTCGTGTACCGCCAGGGCGATGAAGGCGTAGCCCATACAAACCAGCAGGTTCAGCGCGGCAAGAGCCAGGCCCGCGACGATGAGCCAGTGCACGGCGCGGTGCCGGGTGCGCCTGGACCGCGCGAGGCGCAGCTCACGGTTGATCTCGGTTGCGGCCAGCGCGAAATTGACGTCGACGATCTCTTTGGAGGCAAAGGGTGCGCCGGCAGTTATCTCTCGCAGGCGCGCGGCCGGGATGCGGACGCCGACGCTGGCGAAGCGCCGGCTCGTTCGCACCGCCCACCAGCGATCCAATACCTGGTCCTGCACGTGCAGACGATGCGGTGGCCGCCGCCATTGGTCACTCCACGAGGCTGGCCAATCTGACCGATCTGGCTGGGCGGTCACAAGCCACCACTCTAGTGATCACGCCCGAAGAAGCCGCCCAGTTCATCAGAATTTCCCAGCGCAAGCCACGATCGAACCCGCAAATGCGCCCGGGATAGACTCGCACGGTCGAAGCGAAGCATGCTGAACAGGAGCGCAGATCCATGGCCACCACCATGACAACGGACGGAGCGGCCCGCACACCGTTCGACCAGAACCCGGCGAAGGACCATGAGGATGACATGGCCGCCACGCGCCAATACTTCGACAGCCCGCGCTTCGACGGAATCACCCGCCTGTACACGGCCCGCCAAGTCGTCGAACAACGCGGCACCATACCCGTCGACTACCCGGTGGCACGCGAGGCGGCGACAGCCTTCTACGCGCGGCTGCGCGAGTTGTTCGCCGAGCGTAAGTGCATCACTACGTTCGGCCCCTACTCGCCCGGGCAGGCGGTGACCATCAAACGAATGGGTATCGAGGCGATCTACCTGGGCGGTTGGGCGACTTCCGCCAAGGGTTCCATCAGCGAGGACCCGGGCCCCGACCTGGCCAGCTATCCGCTCAGCCAGGTGCCGGAGGAAGCCGCCGGTCTGGTGCGCGCGCTGCTGACCGCCGACCGCAACCAGCACTACCTGCGGCTGCGGATGAGCCAGGCCGATCGTGCCGCGAACCCGGCGATCGACTACCGGCCGTTCATCATCGCCGACGCCGACACCGGACACGGCGGCGATCCCCACGTGCGCAACCTCATCCGGCGCTTCGTCGAAGCCGGTGTGCCCGGATATCACATCGAGGATCAGCGCCCCGGCACCAAGAAGTGCGGCCACCAAGGCGGCAAGGTGCTGGTTCCCTCCGACGAACAGATCAAGCGGCTCAACACCGCCCGATTCCAGCTCGACGTGATGCGCGTGCCCGGCATCATCGTCGCGCGCACCGACGCCGAGGCCGGAAACCTGATCGACAGCCGCGCCGACGAGCGCGACCAGCCGTTCCTGCTGGGTGTCACGAACGTGAAGATCCCGCCGTACAAGTCGTGCGTCCTGGCGATGATGCGGCGCTTCTATGAGCTGGGAGTCAAAGAACTCAATGGCCACCTGCTCTACGCCATTCCCGACGACGAGTACGCGGCCGCCGAGGCCTGGCTGGAGCGTCGGGGCATCGCCGACCTGATCGCCGAGGCGGCTACCGCCTGGCAGAACGACTCCCGGCAATCACCCGACACGCTCTACGACGAAGTCCAGTCGAAGTTCGTCGAATCCTGGGAGGACGACGCCGGTTTGATGACGTATGGCGAGGCGGTGGCCGAGGTGCTCGAGTTCGGTGAGCGGGAGGAAGAGCCGCGCGACATGAGCGCCGCGGAATGGCGACAATTCGCCGCGCGTGCGTCGCTGCATACCGCACGCAAAAAGGCCAATGAACTCGGCGCCAGCGCCCCGTGGGACTGCGAGCTGGCCAAGACCCCGGAAGGCTACTACCAGGTGCGGGGCGGCATTCCCTACGCGATCGCCAAATCGCTTGCCGCGGCGCCGTTCGCCGACCTGCTCTGGATGGAGACGAAAACCGCGGATCTCGCCGAAGCCCGCCAGTTCGCCGAAGCAATCCACGCTGAGTTCCCGGACAAGATGCTGGCCTACAACCTGTCGCCCTCGTTCAACTGGGACACCACCGGCATGAGCGACGAGGAGATGAAGCGCTTCCCCGAGGAGATCGGCAAGATGGGCTTCGTCTTCAACTTCATCACCTACGGCGGGCATCAGATCGACGGTCTGGCCGCCGAGGAATTCGCCACCGCGCTGCGCCACGACGGCATGCTGGCGCTGGCCCGCCTGCAGCGTCAGCTGCGTCTCATCGAGTCGCCGTACCGGACGCCGCAGACCCTGGTCGGCGGGCCGCGCAGCGACGCCGCGCTGCTGGCTTCCTCGGGGCGCACCGCGACCACCAAGGCGATGGGCAAGGGCTCCACCCAGCACCAGCACCTGGTGCAGACCGAGGTTCCGCGCAAACTGCTGGAGGAGTGGCTCGCCATCTGGAGTGAGCACTACCAGCTTCCCGAGAAGCTCCGCGTGCAGCTGCGGCCGCAGCGCGCCGGCT
>NZ_JBYCKY010000543.1:0-2462 GCF_057473605.1 Mycobacterium sp. TH-M82
GGGAAGAGTCGGCGCTGTTCGCCGCCGACCTGGCCCGGATGTACATCCGCTACGCCGAGCGGCACGGCTGGACGGTGACGGTGCTCGACGAGACCACGTCCGACCTGGGCGGCTACAAGAACGCGACCCTCGCCATCGGAAGCCGAGGCGACAGCACAGACGGGGTGTGGTCGCGGCTGAAGTTCGAGGGCGGGGTGCACCGGGTGCAGCGGGTTCCGGTGACCGAGTCCCAGGGCCGGGTGCACACGTCGGCCGCCGGTGTGCTGGTCTATCCCGAACCCGAGGAAATAGCCGAGGTCAAAATAGACGAGGCCGACCTGCGTGTCGACGTCTACCGGTCGTCAGGGAAGGGCGGCCAAGGTGTTAATACCACCGATTCCGCGGTCCGCATCACCCACCTGCCCACCGGGATCGTCGTCACCTGTCAGAACGAACGCTCTCAGCTGCAGAACAAGACCCGCGCCCTGCAGGTGCTGGCAGCCCGGCTGCAGGCCGTGGCCGAGGAGCAGGCACTGGCCGACGCCTCGGCCGACCGCGCCAGCCAGATCCGCACGGTGGACCGCAGCGAGCGCATCCGTACCTACAACTTCCCGGAAAACCGAATCACCGACCACCGCATCGGCTACAAGTCGCATAACCTCGACCAGGTTCTCGACGGGGACCTCGACGCGCTATTCGACGCGCTGGCCGTCGCCGACAAGCAGTCCCGGATGCAACGGACACAACCGACATGACCCACATGAGACACGTGATCGACTGCGCTGCAGCGGTTTTTGCCGAGGCCGGCATCGACTCGGCGCTCACCGACGCCGAGGAGCTGGCCGCCCACGTCGCCGGCACCGATCGCGGCCGGCTGGCCGTGCTGGACCCCCCTGGGGACGAATTCTTCACCCGCTACCACGATCTGGTCACAGCGCGCCGCAACCGAGTGCCGCTGCAGCATCTGACCGGAACCGCGGCGTTCGGTCCGATGAAGCTGCACGTCGGCCCGGGGGTGTTCATTCCCCGCCCGGAGACCGAGGTGATGCTGGAATGGGCTCTGAAACCAGCTACTGCTCAGCGGCTTCCGTCAAGGCCGGTGATCGTCGACGTCTGCACCGGATCAGGCGCTTTGGCGGTTGCGTTGGCCCGGTACTGGCCCGGTGCCCGGGTGCTGGGTATCGACGACTCGCAGACCGCGCTGGACTACGCGCAACGCAACGCTGCCGGCACCGGGGTGGAACTGGCGCGCGCCGACGTGACGACACCGGGGCTGCTGGCCGACCTCGACGGCCGGGTCGACCTCGTCGTGGCCAACCCGCCCTACATCCCCGAGGGCGCTGTGCTGGATCCTGAAGTAGCCCAACATGACCCACCGCATGCACTATTCGGCGGTGCAGACGGGATGTCAGTGATCGCCGCGGTGGTCACGCTGGCCGGACGCTGGCTGCGGCAGAGTGGGCTGTTCGCTATCGAGCACGACGACACCGCGTCGTCGCGAACCGTCGAACTGATCAGCGGCACCGGGCTTTTCGAGGACGTCACTGCTCGGCGGGACCTTGCCGGCCGGCCAAGGTTCGTGACGTCAACCAGGAAGACCCATGGCTGAGCTGTTCGACTGCGCGGACGCTGATCAGCGTTCGGCCGGGATCGCGGCGGCGATCGACGCCGTCCACGACAGCCGGCTGGTGGTGCTGCCTACCGACACGGTCTACGGCATCGGCGCCGACGCCTTCGACAATGCCGCGGTGGCCGCGCTGCTGGCGGCCAAAGGGCGCAGCCGTCACATGCCGGTCGGTGTCCTGGTCGGGTCGTGGCACACCATCGACGGGCTTTCCCTGATGGTCTCCGACGCCGCCCGGGAGCTGGTTCACGCGTTCTGGCCGGGCGCGCTGAGCCTTCTGGTGACGCAGGCGCCGTCGTTGCAGTGGGATCTCGGCGACACCCGAGGCACCGTGATGGTGCGGATGCCGCTGCACCCGGTGGCGATCGATGTGCTGCGCGCGGTGGGCCCGATGGCCGTGTCCAGCGCCAACGTGTCCGGCTGTGTGCCCGCGGTCGATGCCGCCGAGGCCCGCCGGCAGCTCGGTGACCTGGTTGACGTGTATCTCGAAGCCGGCCCGTCGGCGCAACAGACCGCGTCGACCATCCTGGATCTGACCGGGGCTTCCCCGCGCATCCTACGGCCGGGGCCGGTCAGCGCCGACGACATCGCTGCGGTGCTCGGGCTGGACCCCGACGGGCTGACGAACTGATCGGCGCTGTGCAGTACCGTTTTTCGGTGATGAGCGACCCGGAAAGCCTGCGCGGTCTGATCGGCGGGCTGCTCGCACTGCCCGACCCGACCTTCAAAGGCGCCGGGGTGCCGCTGCGCGAGCTGGCGCTGGTCGGCCTGACCGCGGCGATCATCACCTACTTCGCCACCGGGCCGGTGCGGGTGCTGGCCACCCGGCTGGGTGCGGTGGCCCATCCGCGCGAGCGCG
>NZ_JBYCKY010000544.1:0-4494 GCF_057473605.1 Mycobacterium sp. TH-M82
CGACGGCGACCGGCGCGGCCGCGGTGACCTCGAAGGTCTCCTCGAACTTCTTGACGAAGTCCGACAGCTCCAACAGCGTCATCTCCTTGAAGGCGTCGAGCAGGTCGTCGGTGGACATTTTGGCCATGATGTGGGTCCTTTCTGATTCCGGTTAGGCAGTTTCGAGTCGCGGGCTATTCGGCAGACTTCTTTTCTTGCAGTGCGGCCGCCAGCCGAGCCACCTGCGATGCCGGAGCATTGAACAGCCCGGCCGCCTTGGACATGTTGGCCTTCATCGCGCCGGCCAGCTTGGCCAGCAGCACCTCGCGGGACTCCAGATCCGCGATGCGCTCCACCTCGCCGACGGTCAGCGGGTGACCGTCCATGTAGCCGCCCTTGATGACCAGCGCGGTGTGGTCTTTGGTGAAGTTCTTGATGGCCTTGGCGGCGTCGACCGGCTCACCTCTGACGAACGCGATCGCCGTCGGCCCGACGAACAGCTCGTCGAGGCCGTCGATGCCGGCCTCCGCTGCCGCCCTCTTGACCAGCGTGTTCTTCGCCACGGCGTAGGTGGCCGACGCGGCCAGCGAGCGGCGCAGCTCGGCCAGGTTGGCCACCGTCAGGCCGCGGTACTCGGTGATCACGGTCGCGGTCGAGTCCTTGAACTGCTCGGCGATCTGCGCAACAGCGGCGGCCTTGTCAGCGCGCGCCATTAGGCACCTCCTCGGGATCTACAGTGTCCGGTCTACCCGGGAAATGCCGAACGCCCCGACGCAAGGCGGGTCGGGGCGTCATGCTCCGTCGGCGTGCGCCGACGGGTGCCTCGTCCTCCTGCGCGGGCCGCCGGGGATTCCCGGGCCTTCAACCGATTACTCGGTGACCGACGGTCTTCGGTGGATCGGCAACCACCATAGCGTGGCCGTGGCTATCGGCCAAAACGTCGCCGATACCTCACCAGCCTTACCAGCCTTACCAGTCACCGCAACGCGACCATATGGGGATTTGCCCGCCTTCGAGCGACTGATACTGCACACCCCAGCCCGGGGAACGGGGATCAGCAGGCCTGGTCGCGCTGTCGCTCGAAGGCGGGCACTGACGCCATCCCTTCCGACCTGGGAGTGTTGGGGCAAGCGAGGCAACAGTGATTCAGGGCTCCCGGCTGAGGCCGGCCAGTGCCGCCGCACCGACCAGGCCGGCGTCGCCGCCGAGTTCGGCGGATACCACCCGCAGGCCGGCGAGAAAGTCCAGCCGGGCATAGCCGGTCAGCACTTTGGCGTCGGCTCCGGGGGCGCCCGCCAGCCGTTGGCCACCGCCCAGCGCACCATCGCCGGGCCGGACGCGACGGCTTCGACGCAGCCCCGTCCACCGCACCGGATGCCCCCGGTGGGTCCTCGGCCCACGTACTGGTGTAGTTGGCCTGCGTGTTCGCCGCCTCGCCGGCCAGGCCGTCCCCGTCGACGCGGATTCGGCTCGGCTCGGTGCACCCCCTGCAGGTGACGCGTGCCAGTTGCAGCGGCGCATCGGCCGGACCGACGAACTTCTCCGTCGACTCCGCGGAGAGCACCTGCATTCCCGCACCCTACGGCGGCCAACCTCCGCGCCGAGCGTGAAACCGTTGCGGAATTTCACCAGGATGTTCGCAACGGTTTCACGCTCGGCGTGCTGTGGCGACCCCCGTGATTCGGTAACGACCGGGCGAATTTGGCACACTGCAACAATGAGCTCGACCGTCTCCCGCCAGGTGGCCAAACTCGACCGGGTGCCGCTGCCGCTCGAGGCGGCACGGGTCGGCGCGACGGGCTGGCAGCTCGCCCGCGCCACGGCCCGCGTCTTCGCGAAGCTGCTGGCGCCAGGTCCGTTGCAGCAGAAGGTGATCAAGCAACTCCCGCGGACCTTCACCGAGCTGGGCCCCACCTACGTCAAATTCGGCCAGATCATCGCCTCGAGCCCCGGGGCGTTCGGCGAGCCACTGTCGCGGGAGTTCCGCAGTCTGCTCGACGCGGTGCCGCCCGCCGACCCCGCGCAAGTGCACCGGCTACTCGTCGAGGAGCTCGGCGCGGAGCTCGGCGAACTATTCGCCAGTTTCGATGAAACACCGATCGCGTCGGCGTCCATCGCCCAGGTCCACTTCGCCACGCTGCACAGCGGTGCAGAGGTCGTCGTCAAAATCCAGCGGCCCGGCATCCGCCGCCGGATCGCGGCCGACCTGCAGATCCTGAAACGCTTCGCCCAGGTCGTCGAGCTGGCCAAGCTGGGCCGGCGCCTGTCCGCCCGCGACGTCGTCGCCGACTTCGCCGACAACCTGGCCGAGGAACTGGACTTTCGCATCGAAGCCCAGTCCATGCAGACCTGGGTCGCCCACCTGCACGCCTCACCGCTGGGCACCAACATCAAGGTGCCCGACGTCTACTGGGACTACACCAGCGAGCGGGTGTTGACCATGCAGCGTGTGCACGGCATCCGCATCGACGACGCGGCCGCCATCGGCAAGGCGGGCTTCGACGGCGTGGAACTGGTCAAGGCACTGCTGTTTGCCACCTTCGAGGGCGGGCTGCGCCACGGCCTGTTCCACGGCGACCTGCACGCCGGCAACCTGTTCGTCGACGAGGCGGGCCGCGTGGTCTTCCTCGACTTCGGCATCATGGGCCGCATCGACCCGCGCACCCGCTGGCTGCTTCGCGAGCTGGTGTATGCGCTGCTGGTCAAGAAGGACCACGCGGCGGCCGGCAAGATCGTCGTGCTCATGGGCGCGGTCGGCACGGTCAAACCGGAGGGTCAGGCCGCCAGGGACCTGGAGGCCTTCGCCACGCCGCTGACGATGAAGTCGCTCGGCGACATGTCCTACGCCGACATCGGCCGGCAGCTCTCGGCGCTGGCCGACGCCTACGACGTCAAACTGCCACGCGAGTTGGTGCTGATCGGCAAGCAGTTCCTCTACGTCGAGCGCTACATGAAACTGCTGGCGCCACACTGGCAGATGATGTCCGACCCGCAGTTGACCGGTTACTTCGCCAACTTCATGGTCGACGTCAGCCGCGAACACAAGGACGAACTGGAGGTTTAGCGGTGGCTCCGTTGGCTCGCCAGCCCCAGCGCAGCGGAACCGCGCGCTCCGGCGACCTGGACATCTTCTACGAAGACCTGGGAAACCCAGACGACCCGGCCGTTTTGCTGATCATGGGTCTGGGCGCGCAGCTGCTGCTGTGGCGGACCGCGTTCTGCGAAAAGCTGGTCGCCCACGGCCTGCGCGTCATCCGCTACGACAACCGGGATGTCGGGCTGTCGACCAAGCTCGACCGGACACCCGCGCACGGCGCTGTGGCACCGCGGATGATCCGCTCCTGGCTGGGGCTGGGCAGCAGATCGGTGTACACGCTCGAAGACATGGCCGACGACGCCGCTGCGGTGCTGGACCACCTCGGCGTCGACCGCGCGCACATCGTCGGCGCATCGATGGGCGGCATGATCGCCCAGGTGTTCGCGGCCCGCTATGCCGACCGGACACCGTCGCTGGCGGTGATCTTCTCCAGCAACAACCGGGGGTTGCTGCCACCGCCGGCACCGCGCGCCCTGCTGGCGATGCTCACCGGTCCACCGCCCGGTTCACCGCAGGACGTCGTGGTCGACAACGCGGTGCGGGTCAGCAGGATCATCGGCGGCCCGCGCTACCCGGTTCCAGAACATCGGATCCGGGCCGAGGCGGCCGAGGCCTACCGGCGCAGCTACTACCCGTGGGGCATGACCCGCCAGTTCGGCGCCATCCTGGGCAGCGGCAGCCTGATCGGATACGACCGGCAGATCACTGCGCCGACCGTAATCATCCACGGTTTGGCCGACAAACTGATGCGGCCCTCCGGCGGACGGGCGGTAGCCCGTGCCATCGACGGCGCGCGGCTGGTGCTGTACAAGGGGATGGGCCACGAACTGCCCGAAGAGCTGTGGGACCCGGTCATCGGCGAGCTGACGGCCAACTTCGCCGCTGGCCGGTAGCCGTTTGCTCGATACGCTGCTGCCGGTGAACGGCGTCGCGCCGCTCCCCAGCGGCGCTGCTGTAGGCTGTCGGGGTTGCCTTCCTTCCACCCCCGGCCCACCAGCGACGAGGCGAATTGAACTCAGAATGCCAAAACTAGAACCAAAGTACGCCGAACTGCAGTCGATCTATGACATCTCCAATGAGTTCTTCGAGTTGTTCCTGGGCCCGACGATGGGCTACACCTGCGGGTATTTCGAACGCGACGACATGACCACCGACGAGGCGCAGAACGCCAAGTTCGACCTCGCGCTGGGCAAGCTGGGCCTGCAGCCGGGCATGACCCTGCTGGATATCGGCTGCGGCTGGGGCGGCGGCATGCAGCGGGCGATCGAGAACTACGACGTCAACGTGATCGGGCTGACGCTGAGCGAGCGGCAACGCGACTACGCTCTGGCGAAACTGGCCAAAGTCCCAACCACCCGCAACGTCGAGGTGCGGCTGCAGGGCTGGGAGGAGTTCGACGAGCAGGTGGACCGGATCGT
>NZ_JBYCKY010000545.1:0-7800 GCF_057473605.1 Mycobacterium sp. TH-M82
CAAGTGCAACTCCGCCGCATACTTTAGGTCAAGCATTTCCCTTGCTGGCGTGTCGTTTACGTGCTTCCGGCGTCCCCGATTAGCCGGTCAACAGGCAATCCCCGATCGAGCCCATGGAGGGTACGAGCCCCGAGCGTTTGGCGCGGTCGGTGAAGGCCCATGAGGTGAATTGGCTGGATTCAACTGATCGTTGCAACACCTCGATTTTTGGAGGTGTGGGGTGGGCGTGTTGGAGCGTCAGCAGGCGGTTCGGTTGTATCGGGGGCAGATCCCCTCGCCGGGGCGGCCGACGGTGGCCTGGCGCCAGGACCGGGTCAGGTTCTGGGTGGCTATTGCCGCGGGGGCGATGACCGAGGACGCTGCGGCAGCCGCGGGCGTGTCGTCGCCGGTTGGGTTCCGGTGGTTCCGTCACGCTGGCGGTGTGAATCCACGCTTGCCAGTGAGTGTTTCGGGTCGTTATCTGTCATCGGGTGAGCGCGAGGACATTGCGTTGTGGCGCGCTCAGGGGGCTGGTGTTCGTGATATCGCCCGTCGGCTTGGCCGTGCGCCCTCGACGATTTCACGGGAGCTACGGCGCAACGCCTCGACGCGCACCTACCGGCTTGATTACAAGGCCTCGATCGCCCAATGGCACGCAGAACGGCGTGCTCGGCGTCCCAAAACGGCCAAGCTGGTCATCAACGACCGGTTGCGCTGCTACGTCCAGGACAAGCTCTCTGGGGTTGTGCGCGGCCCCGACGGCCGGATCGTCGCCGGTCCTAGCGGTGGGAAATGGAACGGACGCAACAAACCTCACCGCGGGGATCGGGGCTGGGTGCAGGCCTGGAGCCCGGAGCAAATCGCTCGCCGGTTACGCGTGGATTTCCCCGATGATGAGACCATGCGGATCAGCCATGAGGCCATCTATCAGGCGCTGTATGTCGAGACCCGCGGTGCACTCAAACGCGACTTGGTTAGCTGCCTGCGCCGCGGTCGGGCCTTGCGGGTGCCGCGGGCACGGACCCGGCAGAAAGCCTGGGCGCATGTGACCCCGGAGACGTTGATCAGCCAACGGCCACCTGAGGTGGCTGATCGCGCTGTTCCGGGGCATTGGCAGGGGGATCTGCTGATTGGGTTGCAGCGCAGCGCGATCGGCACCCTGGTGGCACGCAGCAGCCGTTTTGTGATGCTGATCCACCTGCCCCGAGAGGATGGCTACGGGGTGGTCCCGCGGACCAAAAACGGGCCCGCCCTGGCTGGCTACGGCGCCCTGACGATGGCCAACGCGTTAGCGCAGTCAATCACTGCACTGCCGGCCGAGCTGCGGCGGTCGTTGACCTGGGACCGCGGCAAGGAACTTTCGGCGCACGCTCAGTTCTCGATAGCCTCCGGGGTCAAGGTCTACTTCGCTGACCCAAAGAGTCCCTGGCAGCGCGGCACCAACGAGAACACCAATGGTCTGTTACGCCAGTACTTTCCGAAGGGAACCGACTTGTCCCGCTGGGACACCGATGACATCGCCGCGATCGCTTACACCCTCAACACTCGGCCCCGCAAAACCCTCGGATGGCGCACACCCGCAGAAGCGTTCAACGACCACCTACACTCGCTTCACCAAGCCGGTGCTGCGACCACCGATTGATTCCAGCTTGCACGCCGTGGTCGGAGTGGATGACGCCACCGCCCTGCGGATCGCGGTTTGCGATGGCCATGCTCAGCGCGTTGGTGACCAGTGCCGCTGGCCGGACCCCGATAATCGGTCCGAGACCGGTGAGAGTTGTGGGGGTGCCGGTGGCATCGTAGCGTTCTTCGGTCGGTGAGCTATTGATTTTGTGGCCGAGAAGGTCCTTCGCGTTCGGGGCTTCCGAGATTGGTGTCGGCTCGTTGGGTAGCGGTCCAGCTGCCCAGGATTTGTATTGCTTGTGCCGATGGTGATTCCGGTTCTGCGGTGTATCCCACGAGGGACAGTCCGGGCGCGGCGGTGACGGTGAATACGTTGTAGGTCAGTGTGAGTTCGCCGACTGCGGGGTGGTGGAATCGTTTGGCGCCGTGCCGGTGTGCGGTGACGTTGTGCGCTGCCCAGCGGGTGCGGAATTCGTCACTGCGCGTCGCCAATTCACCGACGATGTGCGTGATGGCAGGTGAATGCGGGGAGCGTGCCGCCTCGGCTTGGAGCAGACCCACCGCCTCGTCGGCAGTCTTGTGCCACTCGGGGAAGAGCTGCTCGGCGCTGGGGTCGAAGAAGATGAAGCGGGCGAGATTTGGTGTGCCGGTGGCTCTGTCGAACACCGGTGCGTAGAGGGCTCGGCCGAGCGGATTGGCGGCCAGGATATCGAGGCTTCCGGTCATGACGATGGCCGGCGCGTTGAGCATGCTGTCCATCAGGTCTTGCATGCCGTCGGGAATGGTCGGTTGACTCAAGCGTCGAGCGCGGGTACCGCCACCGGTGGCGACAGCGGCCCGAGCAAGGTCGAAGAAATGGGCCGTTTCGTCGTCGGTGAGTTGCAGAGCGCGCGCAACGGCGTGCAGTACGTCGTCGGAGACCCCGGCGACGTTACCGCGCTCAATCTTGGTGTAGTACTCGCTGCTCACTCCGGCGAGCTGGGCGACTTCCTCGCGCCGCAATCCCGGCACGCGACGGCGGAGGCCGTGCGATAGCCCCACGTCGTGTGGTTTGAGTCGCGCTCGGCGGAGCATCAGGAACTCTTTAATGTCCTTGGCGATGTCCATCCAGCTCACTGTAGAACCGCGCCGACAACGCTGGGGGGTTCTGGCTATCCCCCCTATAAGGCGACACTGCCGCGCACGACGGCAACCACCTAGCGTGAGCGTTAAGACCAAACCGGCGGCGAAAGGATTGATTTCATGGCTGACGACGACCAGGCGCAAGCAGCGTTCGACAACTTCGTGCAACTGTGGACGACCGGCACCACGGCCGGGCGACGTGCCCCGATATTGCGCCGCCCCGACGAGGTCGGCTTGGAATATGAGGACGTCACGTTCCCATCTCTGGACGGTGTGCCGTTGGAAAGCTGGTTCATCCCCGCCGAGTCGGATCGGCTGATCATTCACAACCACTTCCTGCCCGGTAACCGGTACGGCTACCCGGGGCATCTGCCCGAGTTCAGTGGCCTCGGTGGGTTCGAGGTGAATTTCCTGCCAGAGTACAAGGCGCTGCACGATGCCGGTTACAACGTGTTGGCCTACGACCTCCGCAATCACGGCATGAGTGGTCAGGGCAACGGCGGTATCGCCGGTATCGGTTTGACCGAGTACCGCGACGTCATCGGCTCCCTGCGCTACGCGGCCGCACGCCCGGACACCACGGCCATGAAAAAGGCGCTGCTGTCGGTGTGCCTGGGTGCCGATTCGACCGCCGTGGCGTGGTCAAAGCACCCTGAGGAATTTTCCGAGATCCAGGCGATGGTGATGCTGCAACCCGTGTCCGGTAAGTACATCGTCGAAGAGTTCGTCAAGAGCATCGGCATGGACGACGGCTACGCCAAGTTCGATAAGGCCGTGCACGAGCGCACCGGCTTTCATCTCGCCGAGCAGTCACCGCTCGGGCACGTCCCGGCGGTCACTGTGCCCACGCTGGTCGCCCAGGTGCATGACGACACCATGACCCGTCCACAAGACGTGCAAGACATCTACGACGCGATCCCGGTCGCCGAGAAAAGCTTGTACTGGATCGAAGGCACCGATCGACGATTCGACGGCTACAACTTCTTTGGCCTACACCCCGAGATCCCGATCGAGTGGTTCGACAAACACATCAGCTGACACTGCCCGATGCGGTGGTCGCTTCCCAGGCGCCGAGCCAGGTGTTGGCCGGTGGCAGCAGGCCGCCGCGTAATCGGCTGGCGGCAAATAGCCCAGGGCTGAGTGCCGCCGGTGATGATTGTAGTCGTGCTTCCAGTCGCCGATGACGACCCTGGCCTGGGCCACCGACCAGAAGCTATTGATGTTGAGGCATTCGTCGCGGAGGCGGGAATTAAACGATTCGACGAAGCCGTTGCGCCACGGCTCACCGGGCGGAATGAAGTGCAAGCCAACCCGGGCTTTCGCCCAGATTGCCATTGCCCCACAAGCTAACTCGGGTCCGTTGTCGCACCGCAGCACGTCCGGGTAGGTGCCGCGGTGGACGGCTACCCGGTCCAATTCGTCGATGAGGTGCCCACCAGTGATGCTGCGCTCGACCATCCCGCCGAGGCATTCGCGGCTGTGCTCGTCGATGATCGACACAATCTTGATGGGCCGCCCATCAGTGGTCACGTCGAACTGAAAGTCGACCGCCCACACACGATTGGGCGCATCAGCGACCACGTCGGGCGGTGCGGTGGAGCTGCCGTGGCGTTTACGTTTTCGACGCTGCGGCACACGTAATCCTTCCTCGCGCCAAAGGCGTTGAATCCTCTTGTGATTCACGCGCCAGCCTTCACCGCGAGCATCGTGATACGCGGGCCGAAACCCCCGCCGGGGATGGTCCTTGGCATATTGCCGCAGCCAAGCCCTCAACGCGGCATCGGGATCTTCTGGGGTCTTCGACAACGGTTCGTGGCGTTGGGTGGCGCGGTGTTGCCCGGTGACGCGGCAGGCGAACCGTTCGCTAACCCCCAGTACCCGCTGGAGATGAAGAACTGCCGCCCGCCGGCGTTGCGGGCCTAAACGTTTCCCCGGGCGATCTCCTTGAGCGCGGCCTTCTCCAACTCCGCGTCAGCCAGAAGCCGCTTCAGGGTGCCATTTTCACGTTCCAGGTCTTTGAGTCGCTTGGCGTCCATAGCTTTGAGGCCACCGAACTGGTTCCGCCAGCGATGGTAGGTCGCTTCGGAGACACCCAGCTCGCGACACACCGCCGCGGTGTCGCCGCCCTCTGCCAACAGCCGATCAGCCGCCATCAACTTACGCACAATCTGCTCAGGACTGTGCCGCTTCCTCGTAGCCATGATTTCGTGACCTTCCTGACCCTCAGCGTGGGTCGTAAGGCTCTCACAAGTCATGGATCAACGAATGGGGGTCAGGCCACCGCGGTCTGGCTGGAGTCGATCGACCACCCGACGACCCGGCGCGAGAAGGTGTCGAGCACCACTGCGCAGTACACCTTGCCTTCGTAGGTGCGGTGTTCGGTGATGTCGGTGACCCACAACCGATTTGGCGCCTCACGTGTGAACATTCGCTCGACCAGATCAGCCGCCGTCGGTGTCTCGTGACGGGGCCGAGGACGGCGGTTGCCCGGCAGCCCTTTGATCGCCGCTCGCGCCATCAACAACTCGACTTGGTTGTGGCTGACTTGCAGTCCGAGCGCGAGGGTCAGTTCAGCGTGGACCCTGCGGGCGCCGTCGGTGCCCCGTGAGGCGCTGTCCACGGCACGGATCTGTTCGGTCAGCCACGCATGACGAACGGCCCGTGCTGACGGCGGGCGTGAGCGCCACTCGTAATAGCCCGATTCGGCCACCGACAACAGTCGACAAGCCAGCTGCACGGGCAGTCCTTCTGCGGCCATCGTGGCTATGGCCGCGTACCGCCTTTTGGGTCGTCCGGCTCCCGCAGCAGCTCACGAGCCCTTCAGGATGGCTACCTCGTTCTCCAGTTCGCGGATGCGCTTGTTGGCCGCAGTCAGCTCGGCTTGTTCGGCGCGGTTCAAACCGGGTAGTTGCCCGGTGTGGATCAGTTCCTGTTTGCGCCAGCAGTAAATCGTCTGGTCGCTGATGTCCAGATCGGCAGCGATCTGGGCCACGGGGCGGCCAGCGGCCACCAGATCGAGCACCTTACGGCGGAACTCCTCGGGATAACGTTTGGGCACGGACACGGCTCCTTCGACGGACGTCGTGACCAAAAGTCAAGCAAACCGACTCCGTGCAACCCGGGGCACATCAGAGTCTCCGAACATCCCGGAGCGGTTCAACAGAAGATTCTCGGTCGCAATTTACCAACCGCGCAGCTGAACTTGATAGATCGTCTCGGCAGTGGCACGCACCTCCCTGAAGCCGGCGACGAGATCGGCGATGGCGTAATAGCTTTCGTCGTAACCTTTGATAGCCCCGCCGCGTAGGTCGTTGAGACGATTGCCAGCCTTGTATGCGGCGGAGAGCCCCGCCAAGGAATCCAGCAGGACATGTATTCGATTGACCACCGGGTATTGGTAGCTGGCCACCAACGACGAAAGTAAAGTCGTCGGATCTCCGTGGACAAGATTGGACAGCCGCTTGTAGAAATTGTCGTCCGTCAGGATCGTCATTCGGCGTTGACCAGGTTCCCTCGATCGGTTGTAGCGAGCCTCCTCTTCGTTGAACATTGATGCGACTAGGCGTTCCTCCTGGCTGATGCTCTTGGGCTTGGCGAGACCGTACCCATTCATCCATTTTTCGACGTCAGTGATCAGCGTCTTGCGCGCTGAAGGATCCGGCCATTCTGCGGCTTTGACGAAATGCAGACAAAGATTGCAGCGTTCGAGCGGTGAGATGAACGGATCACTTAAGCGGTAGGTGCGAGCCGAGTGAGCGGTGACCGATCGAATAAGCGCACCCGGAGCGACGACGAATTCACTTGAGACTGCTAGGAGCGCCCCAACAGCCCAGAGGAACTCCCCAGCGCTCCGCGCGTACGCTGTCATCATCTCGTGTGACGCCTTAAGCGGATCACCCAACACAGGATGCCATTGGACGCCATGGGTTCTATCGAATTCGGCAATGTTCACCGAAGGCTCGTTGAATCCCAGCCTTGATGACGCGTCCAACTGCTGCGCAAGGGAAGCACACACCTGTGCGCTTCTGCCATAGAGCCCTGCCAGCCGCTCGATGAGTTGTGACTCTTCGTCACCGACGGTTCGGGTCGTCGACATGGAAGTGCACCTTCCGCCTTCACGGCCCGAGTTGCGGCCCGCGTCAATGCACGAATGTAACGCCCAATGCCGACAACCCGCTCGGCGTTGGTTCCGCCCTACCCGCGGCCACTAAGTCGCCGCAACTGAGCATTGGGCCCAACGAAGCGGGTATTGGCAGCCGATCCGCGATCCGCTGAGGTTTGCTGGCAAGTCGAGTCCGGGGATGCCGTCGTAGCTCGGCGCAGCTCATCTGCCGACCTTCTATCGACCGGGTGCGTGGCGCACATCGGTCGTGGTCAGCAGTGCGGAGAAGCCCAATAGTTGTTATTGCTTGACATCGGTGGTGCAGATAAGTGTTGCTTGCGCAACCAACTACTTTCTTGGGGTTTCGGGCGCGAGAGCTGCAGGATGCATTCCGCATCAGCCACGGATCTATCGCGCCATGGGGTGGCTCCCCTCGGTGACGCTTCGGACGGACTTGACCGAACCTCCACGACCATTCTCGGTCAGCATCTATGCCGGCTGCGTGCATCAAAGCGCCTTCCGTGTACTCTGAACCGTTCCGGGTTTGATGCCGGCTTCATGGTTGAGACATCGCCGGCTGGGACGCTCGGAGTTGAGCGTAGTAGGTGGCCTCGTATTCGTCGGGCGGGACGTAGTTGAGCACGCTGTGAAGGCGGCGGTTGTTATACCAGTCGACCCATTCCATGGTGAGGTATTCGACGTCATCGAGGGTTCTGAGCGGCCCGGTCCGAAATGGGCTGTTCGGCGTGATCGCTTCGGTTTTGAATAAGCCGATCGTGGTCTCAGCCAACGCGTTGTCGTAAGCGTCGCCGATGCTGCCGATTGATGCCACGATCCCTTCCAGCAGAAGGGTTTCGGCGAACGCGATCGATGTGTAGGCCAGGGTGCCGGAAAAGTTGATCTGTAGCCCTGTGACCTTGGCTGTTATCGTCGTGTGACCGGCGTGGCGTATGTGAAGGATGTGACCTACGGGC
>NZ_JBYCKY010000546.1:0-1656 GCF_057473605.1 Mycobacterium sp. TH-M82
GCGACGCGCTCGCGCTGTTCAGGTTCGGCGGTGTGCTGCTGTTCACGGTCGGCTACACCTTCGGCTTCGGGGCGCTGGTCTGGGTGTACGCCGGGGAAAGTCTGCCCGCCAGAATGCGGTCGATGGGCTCGTCGGCGATGCTCACCTCGGACCTGGTGGCCAACGCGATCGTCGTCGGGGTCTTCCTGACCATGCTCACCTCGCTCGGCGGCGCAGCCACGTTCGCGGTGTTCGGCGTCTTGGCGGTGGCGAGCTTCGTCTTCGTGTACCGGTATGCCCCGGAGACCAAAGGCAAACAGCTGGAAGACATCCGGCACTTCTGGGAGAACGCCGGAAAGTGGCCCGATGCCGTTCCGGAGATCGTGGCGGAGGCGGTGTGCCGCTGATCGCCGCCGAGGCAATCGTTCTCGAGGGGCAGGTTTGCCGGCCGGGCTGGCTTCAGACGTCCGACGGCCGGATCGTCGCGTGCGGGCCCGGCGAGCCGCCCGGCCCCGTCGATCTCGACTTCCCCGACGCCGTGGCGGTGCCCGGCTTCATCGACATCCACGTGCACGGCGGCGGCGGCGCGTCGTACAGCGACATCGATGACGGCTCGCACGCAATCGGGCAGGCCGCGGCGTTTCATCGCCGGCACGGCACCACCAGCACCCTGGCCAGCCTGGTCAGCGCCGCACCCGATGTGCTGCTCACCTGGGTGCGTGTGCTCGCCGAATCGACACGCCACGACGTGATTGCCGGCATCCACCTGGAGGGGCCCTGGCTGAGCCCGCAACGCTGCGGCGCGCACGATCAACGGCAGCTGCGCGATCCCGACCCCGCGGAGATCGACGCGCTGCTCGACACCGGTGACGGTGCGATCCGCATGGTCACCCTGGCGCCCGAACGGCCCGGCGCCCTGGCTGCGATCAAACAGTTTGCCGACGCCGGAGTTGTTGTCGCCGTTGGCCATACCGACGCCGACTACGAGCAGGTGCAGGCCGCGATCGACGCCGGTGCGCGCGTCGGCACCCACCTGTTCAATGCCATGCGGCCGCTGCATCACCGCGATCCGGGTCCGGCGCTGGCCCTGCTGGAGGATCCCCGGGTCACCGTCGAGCTGATCGCCGATGGCGTCCATCTTCATCCCGCCCTGGTGCGGTATGTGATCGACGCAGCGGGACCGGACCGGGTCGCGTTGGTCACCGACGCGGTGCCGGCGGCTGGATGCGGTGACGGCTCGTTTCGGCTCGGCGGGCTCGACGTCGACGTCGTCGCCGGGGTGGCACGGGTGCGGGGCACATCGACGGTGGCCGGCGGAACGGCCGCCATGGATCAGCTGTTCCGCGATGTGGTGCGCTGGCTCGGTTCCTCGGACGCGGCGCTGGCTGCCGCTGTGCAACTGACCGCGACGACCCCGGCCCGCGCGCTCGGGCTCGACCGCGCCGGCGGTCTGCGCCCCGGCTTCGACGCCGACCTCGCTGTACTGGGGCAGAATCTGGAGGTGCTGCGGGTCATGCGCCACGGCCGGTGGCAACCCGGCTGAACGGGCACAAGGAGACACCAGGAGACACAGTGAGCGAACCGACCATCACCAACGTCGCGGCGCGTCAGCAATACGAGATCAGCGTCGACGGCCTGCGGGCCGGGTGGGCGGCCTACCTCGACATCGGGGACACC
>NZ_JBYCKY010000547.1:0-1046 GCF_057473605.1 Mycobacterium sp. TH-M82
AATCGGCCATCGCGGCCATTAGGGCCGCGCTCATCGGGTCCGGCCCGCCGCTGAGCACCGGCCCGTCAACCGGCGGGTCGACGATTGCCCGCAGCGCATCGTCATCGAGTGCCATTGCTTGCCCTCACTGTTCACGGGTTGCGTTATTTGCTTCTTTTGTTCACGTTCTGTGTGCCCATTCGCCAATGGCCACAACGTCGTTGGTCAATCGTACCGCTGGTCACCGACATAAATCCGGATTCCAGATCTGTAGACTAGTCTACAGTCCGTGGTGTAGACATGTCTACATGCACTTGGATCACTACACCGACAAAGAACGCCGGGCGCACGGCAAGAAACTGGCCCGAGCGCGCGCGGCGGCGGCCGAGGCGTCACGGATTGCGCAGATCATGGCCCAATCCGCTCACAGCGAAGGCATCTCCGAAACCCGAATCGCCGAAGAACTTGGTGTAGACCGTATGACGGTGCGCAAGTGGCTGGGCAAACGCTGACTTGCGGCGGTCACATGATCGCGGTCGAGGTGCTGATGTTGGCGGGCTTGCCCAGGTGCCGGTAGATGGTGGGCCGGGTGACGCCGAACTCGGCGGCGATCTGGGCAACGGTGTAGCGGCGCTTCCCGTCATCCCCGGTCTCGTCATACATCTGCTGCGCCAGCTTCACCTGGCGCGGCCCCAGTTTCGGTTTCTGTCCACCGGTGCGGCCACGGGCCCGCGCGGCCGCCAGGCCGTCCATCGTGCGCTCCGACATCAAAGCATGCTCGAATTCCGCTACAGCGCCGAGGATTTGGAAAAACATGCGGCCGATCGCACTCGATGTGTCGATCCCCTGGTCAAGCACCACCAAATCCACGCCGGCGGCCTCCAGGCGCTTCGACAACTCGATCAGGTGTTCCAGCGACCGGCCCAGCCGGTCGAGCTTGGTCACCACCAACTGATCGCCAGCCCGGCTGGCCGACAGCAACGCCTTGTCCAGCTCAGGGCGGCGAGCCAGCTTGCCCGACACCACGTCGAGAAAGATCCGATCACAGCCGGCCGCGGCGAGAGCAT